>CAZQNF010000008.1:0-15335 GCA_964594675.1 uncultured Gammaproteobacteria bacterium
GCATATACTATTTGCGTATACGCTAAAATATTTTCTTTATCTTTTACTACCAAACACTCCACCACCTTGCCTTCACTTCGATCTATTTCTCCCCAGGCTGCGGATTGTAAAAAGGAAACCGATGTGGCTAGAGCGCGGACAGCTTCTGTATATTCGTACGAATTTATAACTGGGAAAATTTGCATATATTTTTCCTTAGTCTACCGTGCCACTTCTCGTGCGTCAACGTTACAATATTTGTATCTTTGAATGAGTATTGACAAATCTTAAAATATCCGATAATGTGGCGGCGTTGTCGTTCGGCGTTCGTATCAAACACGAGCTCGCGAGCGCAACTGCAATTATCGACCAAACCAAACGAGGAGATCGTCATGAAGAAGTTGCTGACCGGTATCGCCACCGTCTTCGTCCTGACCGGCGTGGCTCTGGGCGACACCGGCCCGACCCTGCCCGAGTCCCCGTCGACCCCCATCCGGCAGATCCCGGCGCCGGCGCAGTCGGACAAGGCCAAGGGCCCGACGGTCCCGAAGGAGGGCGGCGGACCCCGCCTGGCCAAGGCGCCGATCAATCTCGGCGTGCCGGCCCCGACGACCAAGACCTCCAAGATGCCGCAGCGCAAGCTGGCGGCCAAGGAGACGGGCAAGCCGGCCGACCAGCGGCCGACGCCCAAGAAGCCCAAGGAGCGTGACCGACCCGCCTAGCCGAGGAGGGTCGCCGCGCGTTCCACCCACAGCCGCCGCCCCAGCCGTTCCAAGCGAACGGTTGGGGGGCATCTACAAAGCAGCTTTTGCGAAGGCTACTGTGTAGATGTAATAGCCCGCCCACACAAAATGCAACGGCTAAACCAACAAACACAACTGGACTTTGGTAAAAAATATAAATTTTATTTTTATACTTAAATTTTCCACACAATATGGAAAGATCACGCCCTTGGTTAGTGGCAGCTGGTATTTTTTTAGGCACAAACGAAATACAAGCCCAAAAATTTAACCCCAGAATTAAGCCTGACAACTATTTCGCCGCCGATTCCAGCAGCGCAACCAAACCAAAACCTGAACCAGAACCCTATCTACCACCTGAACAAAAACCTTATACACCTCCAACTCAAACTCCAACAAAAGATGGGAACAGTGACAGCAAAACTAAATCTCCAGCAAAAAATGATAACCCCGCCAAATAATTAAAAACTCCTGGACAGGATACAAAATACAGGGAGAAAAATACATTTTTTGAGCTATCAGGTGTGAACTTTTTGCTCACTGTCATTGAAATCTAAATACTAAAATATGGAAAAATCATCACGTTGGCTAGCACTGGGTTTAAGTATGGGAATCGGCTGCAGCGCCGACTTGCCGCCGCGAGCACTAGAGAAAGCAGATACAACTACTTGCACATCGCAATCAACATCTGATGCACCATTCCAGGCTTCCCCTTTTCTCCCTCGCCATCTCGATACCCTACCCAAAGTTTCTCGCCCACCACTCGAAGGCAGTGTCGCCTACTGGCACAACCGAGAGGTTTTTACTGCGACCCGCCCCAAAGCCGATACACCAAAAAATCCGCGCTGGGAACAAGCCCGTCTTGATGTAGCTTTTGATACTGCTGCGGTTATGGCCGCTTTTAGCCAAGCCATCCATATTACTCTTACGCCGAGCACTCACCCTAAAGTCGCTTCACTCCTACGTGGAGCCAACATAGATTTGTGGGAAGCCATTAGCTTGGTCAAAAGAACCTACAATACCAAGCGGCCTTTTTTAGTAGACCCCGGAGAAATTTGTGAAAATCGAACCGAGCGTCTAGCAAAAAGTCCAGATTTTCCCTCCGGACATGCGGCCATTGGACGTTTATATTCCCTAATACTTGCTGATTTATTCCCTGCCCAGGCTGGAGCTATCTATCGCCGTGGCATCACCTACGGAGAAAGTCGAGTACTATGCGGTTCACATACCCTTAGCGCTGTTAAGGCCGGTGCTGAAGTCGCTGAACAAATCATGAACGAACTCATTCGCACACCTGCGTACAAAACAGCCCTTCAGGCTGCACGTCTGGAAGTTTCATCGACCAGGAATCCCATTATTCCTGTATACACATCCGTAGACGTTCTAGCAGAATCACCGCTCTTAAAAGAATAAACAGACTCAATTCTCCACCTCCACCCTTGTTCTTGCCAAATTTCCTAATCTATAGTATAATTCGTAGTACTTTTAATAATTCCTCTTAAATTACTCATTATATGGGTCTTCCTGGACATCGTCGTACTTCATCCGATAAACGTCGCCGTGCTGCGCATTTTGCACTTAAAGAAACAAGTCTCCAAACTTGCGCCAAGTGTAGCAAACCCGTAAAACCGCACCATGCTTGCGCTTTTTGTGGTTCTTACAAAGGAAAAGTTGTTATAAAAACAGCTTCAAACGCAGTGGCCAAAACAGCCTCTAAACCTTCTGCAGCTAAAAAACCAGCTCCTAAAAAAGCAAAAGCTGCTCCTAAAACCAAAGCCAAAAAGACTGCTTCCGAGAGTTAATCTTCATTAATTCTTTTTACCTATGTCCAATCGCCATGTTGGCCGCAGTATTGCTATGCAATCCCTTTTTGAATGGGATTTTCGTGGTAAACCAACCGCTGCGCTGCCGGCTATTGTTGAGCATAACTTACAGGAATTTGGCCCAGGGCTTGTTAATCAGGAGTTCACGCAGAGTTTAGTTGATGGAGTAATGGACCACTTAAGTGAAATTGATGAAACCATTGCCAAATTTGCCCCAGCTTGGCCGATTAACCAAATCACTCTTATTGATCGCAATATTTTGCGCATCGCCGTATTTGAACTGCAATTTTCTCCAACCACTCCGCCCAAAGTTATTATTAACGAAGCCATTGAACTCGCCAAAAGCTTTGGTGGGCCATCGTCCGGAAAATTTGTAAACGGCGTACTCGGCTCCATGTACAATACTTTACCAGCCGAACGTAAAGCTGAAAACCCTCCAGCTATAGTGGCGACTGCTACATCCGAAGAGAATAAATCAAAATAAAAATATTTAT
Organism: uncultured Gammaproteobacteria bacterium; assembly: GCA_964594675.1. Lineage (GTDB taxonomy): Bacteria > Patescibacteriota > Patescibacteriia > Magasanikbacterales > GWA2-37-8 > CAZQNF01. The sequence continues at coordinate 3,037 of CAZQNF010000008.1, forward strand.
GGAAATGCTTCCGGAAATTATTGAAAAAAATTTTCCCGCCTTGGAAGAAAAAATTGGTATTACCTTTAAACGTACTGAACTTTTAGTTCAGGCTTTTGTACATCGCTCCTACCTGAACGAACATCATACTTTTCCTCTCGGTCATAATGAACGATTGGAATTTTTGGGTGACGCCGTACTGGAACTCATTGTAACTGAGTTTCTTTTTGACCAATACCACAATCCGGAAGGCGAACTTACCAATTGGCGCGCAGCTCTCGTTAACGCCAAAATTCTCTCTAATATTGCCTATGAAATCGGCATGGAACCTTTTTTGTTTCTGAGCCACGGCGAAGCCAAAGATGCCGGCACCAAAGCCCGCGATTACATCATGGCTAATACGATTGAGGCACTGATCGGAGCTATCTACCTCGACCAGGGCTATGACATGGCTCGGCAATTTATTACGCGCTGGGTAATAGTAAAACTCCCACACGTACTTGAAAACGGACTTTATATGGATGCCAAAAGTCGTTTCCAAGAATCAGCGCAGGAACTGCTGGGCATTACCCCGATTTATAAAGTTCTCGAAGAAGTTGGCCCAGACCACGCCAAAAACTTCCGCGTGGGCGCATACCTTAACAAAGAACTCGTCGCCTCTGGCAACGGCATGAGTAAGCAAGAAGCCCAAACTGAAGCCGCTGAGGCAGCACTCAAAATAAAAGGGTGGAAAGGACCAAAAATAAATATATTAAAACGCAGTCCGGAAGATCCGATTTAAAACAATACGGATCGGTAGCTCAGCTGGTAGAGCAGGGGCCTCTTAAGCCCAAGGTCCCGGGTTCGATCCCCGGCCGATCCACATCATATGAAAGCGTTTTTATGAAACGCTTTTTATATTTTCATTTTTTGTATTAAGATTACAGAGGTGTAAAAATATTTTTTGAGCTACATCCATTTTTATTTCTTCGGAAATATTTTGAGAAAGCATTACGAGCCAACCAAAATACTCGCTGTCTTCACTCTGAATAGTTGGGAGTGCCTCATAAATAGGCTGCGACCATTTTCCTTGAACTTCAAACCAATATCGGACAGCTATTTCATAAAAACTGCCAAGCCGATAAAAAAATTCCAATGGTTTATTGACAGTTCCTTTTAATTTTTGCAACAGACGAAATATATAATTTTTTCGATTAGAAAATTCTGCATTCGTCAAAATTCTGCCTTGAACATATATTTCTTTAGCTTCTTCAATGAGTTTTTTAGCAAAATTATCCGTATCAAGGAGTATTTTTGCGTTTACCAAAGTAGTACCAAAGAGATCGATAAAATCATAACCATCTAAAGGCAAATAAACAACATGCACATCTAAACTTTGGCCTGCAAACTCCTCAGAAACGCCTTCAATGGTCGTTTTAGTAAAAACATACAAATCCCAATCGCTATTTTCACGATTTTTTTGAGCAGCCCTTGAACCATGCAAAATAACAACTTCCGGATTATATTTGTCCTGGAGGTGTGTAAGAATTTTTTGTTCAATATCCATAAAATATTTTTTTGTAAAAGACGTATTTGATGATGGTATTATAACATATTTTAAGCACACTATCTTGAAAAAAATAGTATGATATGGTATAAGTGTAGAGGTCGTTTGAAACGACCATTTGTTTAGCCCCTATAGTTTAATGGATAGAATATCAGGCTTCGAACCTGAGGATGGGAGTTCGATTCTCTCTGGGGGCACGTAAATTCCTGGCTAAGCCAGGAATTTTTTATTGACATTTTCTACTCAAACATCTTTAATAGTTTAAGCTTAAAAAATTTCTAAACATTTAGATGCTATGCAGAAAAATTCTGTTGATCCTCGACGCATTCAAATCTTAAACACAGCATCCAGTTTTTCGCCTGGTCCAGTCGTTTACTGGATGAGCCGTGACCAGCGTGTAAGCGATAACTGGGCGCTTCTATACGCTCAAGAGCTGGCTAACCAAACCCATGAGTCACTGGCTGTTATTTTTAATCTAGTCCCAGAATTTCTGGGAGCTACTTGGCGACAATACAGCTTTATGCTGGAAGGTTTGCGTGAAGTTGAGGAGGAACTAAAAGCCAAAAACATCCCCTTCTATCTGCTGCTCGGCGACCCCTGCCAAACTATTCCTAAATTTATAGAAGATTACTCAATCGGTTCGCTGGTTACCGATTTTTCACCTTTACGGATAAACCGAGACTGGAAAGAAACGACTGCTAAATCCCTAACTGTTCCTTTCTACGAAGTTGATACGCATAATATCGTACCGTGCTGGAATGCTTCACCCAAACAGGAATTTGCTGCCCGAACGTTTCGTCCAAAAATCCATAGACTTCTCCCCTCTTTTCTTACAAATTTTCCTGAGGTAAAAAAACAAACTATAACTTGGCCCTATAAAATCGTCCCAACGGATTGGGAAAAACTTCCCAAAAAACTCAGGATTGATTTTTCCATAAAATCAATCAATTGGACTCAGTCGGGAGAAAAAACTGCTCACAGCAGATTGAAAGATTTTTTAGAAAACAATCTCGCAGATTATGCAAATAACCGAAACAACCCAACTTTAGATGGTCAATCAAATTTGTCGCCTTACCTGCATTTTGGCCAGCTCAGTGCTCAAAGAATTGCGCTTGAAACAAAAAAACTTAAAATCAAAGAAATTGATAAAGAAAATTTTCTCGAAGAACTGATTGTTCGAAGAGAACTCAGCGATAATTTTTGTTTTTATAATAAAAATTATGATACATTTGCAGGTTTCCCAGAATGGGCGAAAAAAACACTTAATAGCCACCGCAAAGACCATCATGAATTTATTTATTCTTTAAAGGAACTCGAGACCGGCCAAACACATGATGAAATCTGGAACGCCGCGCAGATGGAAATGGTTAAAAAAGGAAAAATGCACGGCTACATGCGTATGTACTGGGCCAAAAAAATTCTCGAATGGACAAAAAATCCAGAGGAGGCTATGAAAACGGCCATTTACCTCAATGATACATACGAACTTGATGGTCGCGACCCGAATGGCTACACAGGAATCGCTTGGAGTATCGGCGGAGTGCATGACCGACCATGGTTTAACAAGCCAATATTTGGCATGGTGCGCTACATGAATGCAAACGGGATAAGTAAAAAATTCGACACCCAAAAATATATTGAGCAAATAAAAAATTTACCGTAATTTTTAAAAATCATTGGATGGGCTTATCAGGAAAGTGAACAATTATTTTTAATGAGAAAAAATAAATTCTCAAAAGTTCGTGCCAATAAAGTGTTAGTAAGCACAGTTCCAAACACCGGCTCTTGCAAAGTAATAAGCGCGATATTATCCTCCCACAAAAGTATATCTGTCGGCATATCCTGAAAGTTTTTTGGCAAAAACCGAACATCATAAAATACTTTTAAAAAAGCTTGTGAATCTTTAGCAACAAGCTTTGAAGAAACACTTACGATATCATGAAAAATAATTCCGCGTTTTTTTATTTCTAAAAAATATTTCTCTAAAAATCCCGGCACTAACAATTCGATTTGATTAGTTGAGCCGATAGCTAAAATCTGTTTTGATTGAAGAGATTCCCAATAAATCTCTTTTATTTCTTCCACCCCTTCGTAAAACTTAATTTTTGGCTTATTTTTTTGCACTGTATAAAGCGAGCGTAAGTCTGGTAAAATTTCTTGTACCAAGTCTTTTTTGCGCTCAAGCGACTGGAGAAGTGCCGACGGATCACGTGGCATATACCCTTTTCTCTTGCCCCTGACCTGCTCTTTAATAAGCTCCTTATTTTTGAGTTCAGACAAGACATTATAACAATTGGTCCGAGCGATTTTCGTACCTTGGGCAATTTGTGGCGGCGTACATACGCCGTTTTCAAGAAGATACAGATACACCGTAATTTCCGATTGATTCAACCCTAAAGCTCTGAGCTGAGTGGACAGGCTCATAAAAAATACATTATGTCAAAAATAAGTATATCATTATTATATTTATTTATATATACCTATTATAAATATATCTAAATAAGACATGCATATTATTGACTTTTGAGCGATTTTCTCTTATACTTAACTGCTTAAAAGGCCTAAAAACAAATTTATTATTAAACAAAATAATATGCAGGAAAGACAAGAAATAATTACCGAAGGAGAAAAATATCCCGACCTTTCTCCTCAAATCATTAGGCAGCTAGAGAGTCATATTACCTTAAACGAAAATTCGTTGTTAACAGTTGTGCCTATTCTCCTCCCCAACGCTCAATCATTAGAGAGTTTACGAAGGTATATCCGCGGCAAACAAGGAAAAATTTTTAAACTAACTTACAATCCTCAATGGCCTGACCGCCCTGTAGGAGAAACTGGGGAAGAAAAATACTTTGATTCCTTAGAAATTGGCTACGGATACCTTGATGACAAGGAAAAAGAAAAGGCCAAGGAAAAAATGAGAAATAATAACAATCTACATTTTCCAATCGCTATGCTTGATCCTGACAGGGATTACTGGTTACAACCAACAAAAGAAGGGCGGAAATTTAGCACTGGTTTAGTAGAAATGCTAAAATTTATGAGGGACAATCACGCTGAATTTGCTCGCGGAATTGTTCTGATGCCCCCGGCTATAGGTGAAGCAGAATACATACGTTTGGCAGAAATATTTGCCGACTATGGGGCAGACTACTGGTCAATACGAGAATTACGAGTTGAGTAGATATTCATTCACTCAACATCAATAAAAATATATTGAGCAAATAAAAAACCTCTCCTTATAAAGAGAGGTTTTTTTATGGACTATTCTACCTTAAAACCAGTTACTACAATGCTTTTATCATAATTTTTTAATAAATTATCTACATCTTCATTACTAAGACTGTTTAATACTTGAAGCTCTGCAAGTCTTTTTTTAATAAATTTCTGTTTTGCTTCAATCAACTCTGTTTGGGCTACAAACTGTTCTTTTTCATTCTTACCAACTGCGATTAATAAAAAGGGTTGTTGAGTTAAAAATCTTACCTCACCAAAACCCTGATCCCCAAACGCAATTCCCAGAGCAACTACCATTTTAAGAATACGATAGTCTCGACTATCAGAAGCTTCACCACTAAAAACGAAACCTCGCGGCAATTCGTTAGTTTTAGAAGGATTAAAAATTAATACATCACGAGTAAAATAAAAAGCTCGTTCATCATGAATACCATCTAAATTTTTTCCTTCCGCACAATTTATATCCATCATACTGATTTCTAAAACCTCAATATCCAGACGGCGTTCTTTTATTTTTTCTGCCAATACATGCTTTAGACTATTGTGAAATTTAGAAATTTCTTCATTACTTTTTCCACTTATTTTTTCAGCACCGCAATTACAATGTCGAGCGATTTCAATCTGTTTTACCCCGAGCTGAACAGCTGTGATGAGATGACGTTCGGCTAAAACATCGATGTTTTCGGTTTGTAAAATTCCTAAACCACCATCGCGAATATATACACAACCCTCTTCCACCGCATCGATTCTTCCATCAATACAAGCAATTTTCATTTTTAATATTTTTCCCCCATCAAATATTTTTATTCTTTCTTGAGGAGAAATTAATTCAAACAGTGTTTGCATGCCACCTGTTCTTTTGGTTGCAGCTTGTATAGCCCTAACCTGACTGATACCACGCATCCATTTGTCTTCTACTTTCAGGTCCTTATTCATATATTTATTTTAAAATGCTTTAAGATAAAAGACGTATAAATGTAGCAGAAAATTTACCACTGGTCAATATAAAAAATCTTTGATGCCTTCGCAAACAAATTAGTGGTAAGCGACTTATCAAAAATCCGCGCCAAAAAATTAAACGCCCTATCATCGCTCAATCAAAATACTGCTGAGAAAAATTTCTTATTTAGATGGAAAAATAAAATTTAGAAATATTGCAAAGTTTTTTAAATTTTCTAAATAAATTTTAGAAAAGCAGGGATAAAAATATTTTGGAATATTTTTTCTTAGTTAACTGTGTATAAGTTTTCTAAAATATACCTTCTTTTATTTTTGAAAATAAACTATAATGTTCTCAGGTCGAAATATTTTTTTATATCAATACTTGTCATATAAAAAAATATTTCTCATAATTCTTCTTTTATATTATTCGAGAGGAGGTGCCCTATGATGAAAAAAACTCCAGCTAAAAAAGCTACAGCTAAAAAACCAGTAGCTAAGAAAAAAGTAGCAGCTAAAAAACCTGTTAAAAAAACCGTTAAAAAACCAGCGGCTAAAAAGAAATAAATTTCTTTTAAAAAATCCTCTTAATGTTAAGAGGATTTTTTAATTGTTCGTTTATTCCCCTGACGCAGAAACCTCAGAGCAAAACAATGGAATAATTATTTTGATATGAACACACTTTCCCTGCATGGAAACCCCATAGCAGGGACTAAAGTGAGTTCTGGTTATTTTAAATACCAAACCCCAATTGCTTGCGCTCATTATGAATATTTTCCGGTAATGTATGAACAGTTCCAAAAATGCCATCGTACCCGCCATGCGCTTCCACTTTACCGCCACGCATATTACTTATTCCGATGCAGATATTTGGAAAATGGGTAGTTTGTTTTATTTTTTCTTCCCTCGCTTCAAGCAGGATAAAAAATTCACTGCCCAGATTTTGAAGCAAGTGTTCATACTCAGCTTCAACTTTTTTCGAAGATGGTTGTACTTTCAGAGTTTCGGCGATAATTTCTTTGAGCGGAACAATGTATTGGTGCGGAATAAAATTATTTGTGTTTTCTTCAGGGGTACGATCAGCAAGTTCATCCACGCGGTTCATCACGCCAATGGTAAGTTTTTTACCACACTTGGGACAATCGCCGTGATGTTTTTTACTTTCTGTGGGTGTGAGCACTACACTGCACGCGGCATGGCCATCAAGATGATACTTGCCTTCTTCGGGATAAAATTCGATAGTGAATACAAACTCCTCCGGATTTTTATTTTTAATGATAGAAAAAATTCTGTCATAAGTAATTTCTTCCTCACTATTAAACTGCAAAATATTGGCTTCACGACCCAGTTTATCGAGGCTGTGCGCATCAGAATTGGAAATGAGTGCGATAGTATCAAGTTGGCTGAGGCGATGATTCATTGGCGGATCGCTTGAAAGTCCGGTCTCAATGGCAAAAATATATTTGGTCATGTCCTCAAAACATTCGCTTATAGAATCATAACCAGATTTGGAACCTAAGATTCCAAACCACGGCGTCCAGGCGTGAGCCGGAATCATGTAAAAACGCTCGTCAATACTGAGCATGATCTTCAGAATTTCTTGTGGCGACAAACCCATGATCGGGCGACCATCGGAGCGAATATTTACCCCACGTTTTTCGAGCTCAGCGTTAAATTTTTTTACGCACTCTAAACTCGGCGCAAAAAGAAGCAAATGAATGCGCCGAACTTTACCAAAATGTTTATAAATACACGCAACTTCGGTACCAAGAATAAATCGCGTTGGACTACTATAATTTTTAAGTTTATATAATCCGGGATTTTCTTCTACCAAAAAATTTTCCAGATGCTCAAACCATTTAGGGTGAGTAAAATCACCAGTGGTAACGATCTCTATCCCCTTCTTCTCACAGGCTTTGGCAATGTTGGGGAGTTCTAAACTTTTGGAGCAAGCACGGGAGTATTTCGAATGAACATGCAGATCGATAATTTGCTTGAGCATAGTAAAATAATTAACAAACAATACATCCTCCCCCTAACCCCTCCTTGGGAGGAGATAAATTGAAAAGTTATTCTTTTATAGCTTGAGCGATTAATTTACTGATATTTTTATCTAAAACATCCGGCAAAATATTTTCTGAACTCAGATTCGTAACAGCGGCGGCGAGCGCGCGGGCGACATCGAGCTTCATTGCTAGAGTAAATTTTTTTATACGTTTATCAAGAAGTCCACGGAAAATCCCCGGGAAAGCAAGAGCGTTATTGACCTGATTAGCAAAATCACTGCGACCGGTGGCAACTACTGCAGCGCCAGCGGCTTTGGCAATATCGGGCATAACTTCGGGGGTTGGATTTGCCAGCGCAAAAATAATAGCTTGCGTATTCATACTTTGGATCATTTCACCAGTCACAATGTTGGGCTTACTTACCCCAACAAAAACATCAGTCTTCTCCATCGCTTCTTTTAATCCACCAGTTATTTTTTCGCGGTTCGTTATTTTAGCAAATTCGTCTTTTACGCCACCAAGGTTATCCCGACCACTATAAATAAGGCCTTTTGAGTCAACGAGGCGCATATTTTTTACTCCAGCTGCCAAAAGCAACTTAGCTGTCGCCGCACCGGCTGATCCTACGCCGTTTATAACGACCGTGATTTCTTCCAATTTTTTACCAACAACTTTAAGAGCATTGTAGAGCCCGGCGAGTATGACAACGGCGGTACCATGCTGATCGTCGTGGAAAACAGGAATATCTAAGAGTTCAGCTAGCCGATCTTCGATTTCAAAACAACGCGGCGCTGAAATATCTTCTAAATGGATGCCACCAAACATGGGCGAGATATTTTTCACAATTTTAATAATTTCTTCTGTGTCTTGTGTTTTAATAGCGATTGGCACAGCATCAATATCAGCGAGTTCTTTGTAGAGCACGCACTTACCTTCCATCACCGGGAGACTCGCTTCTGGACCAATGTTGCCAAGCCCAAGCACAGCACTCCCATCGGTAACAACAGCTACTAAATTATGTTTACGCGTAAGTTCATACACGCTGTCTGGGTTACGCACAATTTCTTCGCAGGCTTTGGCGACACCAGGAGTATACGCCAAGCCTAACTCTTCCTTGGTAGTGATTTTAGCGCGTGAAACGACTTCGATTTTCCCTCCTAATTTTTTGTGATATTCGATAGGGTCCATATAAAAAATTAGTTATAAATATCTCTATACCCTAACAAGAAAACTTGTTTCTTTCAAGCCTTTTAAATAAGTGAAATAAAAGGAAAATCAATCTTTATATTTTTCCTCTCATCTTTAGTAGGCAAAGTAAACTCGAGCTCCACCGCGGCGAGCGCAATAGATTTATCCGGGAGTGGGCTACGCGCGCCGTATTTTACATCTCCCAAGATAGGGTGGTCGATATGCGCTATCTGCGTTCGAATCTGGTGCGGCCGACCGGTCTTGAGTTCTATTTCAAGCAGCGAATTTTTATCGTTTGACTGAATAACTTTATACACCAGCTCCGCGCGTTTAGAATCGCGCACTTCTTGGTCAAAAACCGTCACAAAATTTCTTTCTTCGTCTTTTTTGAGATAATGAACCAAGGTTTGAGTAGGAATTTTAGGACTACCTTCTACTACGGCTTGATATATCTTTTTAATACCATGCGTACGAAATTGTTCCGATAATCGGCTTGCACCTTTGCTGGTTTTAGCGAAGAGAACAATACCAGAGACTGGTCGATCGAGTCGATGCAAGAGCCCCAAAAAAACATTGCCGGTTTTTTGATATTTTTCTTTCAGATAATCTTTTACTTCGTCCATGAGAGAAGCATCACCGGTTTCATCACCCTGGACTAAAATTCCGGCTGGTTTGTATACAGCAATAAGATGGTTATCTTCGTAGAGAACATTGAACATACAAAATCAATACAACCCATCGAATAGAGAAATTAATGAACGGTATCAGCTGTACCCGGGAAGGAAACCGAACGACTTGTGTCCACACCATGAGTTGCAAATAGACTAAGTCCGAGGAAAGCGAGAACTACTAATACGAGCAAACCACCGCCCACACCCATCATTATTTTATTATCAAAAACATACCCTGCCCCAATAATAAAAATGAGAATTGTTAGAATAAGAAATAAAACTATCATATAATTTATTTTTCTAAAATTTTTCTCATAAGTGGAATAAAAATACTATCCGGTAAAATTTTGCGAAGCATGAGAAGTGCTGGCGCATTGCCCCCGACGCTGTAGCGCAACTTACTACTACCGTCGGTCGCGGCTCGGTAAATAGTTTCAGCTACGACTTCTGGACCACTACCATTGGCGCCAAAGCTGTGCAAGGTGTTGAGAATGCGTTTTTGGTAAGAATCGTAAACATCAACCCCCTCTTTGCCAAAAACTTCCTGAGAACGGCTATAAAAATCGGTTTTTATAGCGCCCGGTTCAATGAGCTTGACCCGCACACCAAATTGCTTGAGCTCAAACTGGAGGGACTCAGAAAAACCTTCGACTGCCCATTTGGTGGCGTGATAAATACTATAGAGCGGGAACGTGAGCCGGCCCCCGACTGAGGAAACATTAATGACCGTACCAAATTTCTGCGACCGAAAATACGGCAAAAAGCTACGAGATACATTCATAAGACCAAAGACATTCACATCAAATTGCTTCTGAACCTGTTCGCTACTTGAGAGTTCAAACGCCCCAACCGCGCCATAACCAGCATTATTCAAGAGAACATCAACAGTCTTAAACTGTTCAAAAACTTGCTCGGTAACGGCAGCGATACTCTCTGAACTCGTCACATCAAGTGCAAGACATGTTACATTAGGAAGTTTCGTGAGCTCAGTTTCTTTTTCCGGTGTGCGCATGGTGGCGATAACCTGCCAACCGCGTTTTTGAAACAACAGGGCGGCTGCTTTGCCAATCCCGGAAGAAGCGCCGGTAATAAAAATAGTTTTGGGCATATGTAACAATATTAAGCTATTCTAACAGGAAAAACCAAAAAAGTAACGCCCAGCGAGTGCTAGGCGTTCTTTTATTATAATTCGTCAATCAAATCTTCTCTATCATCAGATTCTTGTGGTTGTCTTGAAGATTCCGGTGGTTTAATATTCCCCTCCTCCCGAGGAACATTTTTAGCTTGACCACTCAGTGGCTCTAACCACTGACGATGACTACCATTCTCAATTCTCATAAGTAAGAGAAAATTATAATTTACTTCGCCATTATTTTTGCAACGGCTGGGCGAGCTTTTATTTTTTCAGCCCATTTGAGAATATTGGCATAATTAGAGAAGTCATACTGCATACTCATCGCCAAATTTACGATCGTTCCCAAGCTGATATCTGCGAGCGTAAAGGCATTTCCTACCACGTAGTCTTTGCCGGCCAAATGATTGTTTAATATAGCGAGAAAAGGCATAACATCGGTTTTGGCTTTTTCCACACCTTCAGCTGTACCGCTGTTAAACATCGCAAAGTACATAATGGTTTCAAAGTACTTTTGCACATGGTTTAAACCCCAAAAAGTCCATTGGTTTACCAAAGCCCGCTCTTCAAGAGTTTTTCCTAACAATTCTGGTTGATGTTTTTCGGCTAGATATTGGTTAATGGCATACGACTCAAACAAAACAAAATCATCATCAACCAATGTTGGCACTTTACCATTTGGATTGAGTTTGAGGTAACTTTCAGATTTGTGTTCTTTTTCCTTCATGTTTAAATCGACCATTTCGTAGGGAACACCCAATTCTTCAAGAAGCCAAATATTGCGACCAGCGCTAGTGCGCATTGAACCATAAATTTTAAGCATACATATGTACTTTACTGATTTAAACCCTCCAAAGTATTATATCATACCTTATTTTTTCATTCTCAGCCAACCTTTTAGCCACAATTTCATACCCATCAATAATCTGCAGCTCGGTAAAGCAGTTCGTGACGAGTCCTGCCAATACGATTTTTATTCATTTTTTGCCAAGATACGCCAGATACAACTAATTTAACATGCAATTTTATTCCTCACCCACAGCCACCATTTGCCCCATATCATCAAACAAAGCAGGAAAATAAAACGGCTGATCATTTTTTTTCACAAACAAAGATGCGTCTTCTGATAGATACATTTGCACACCTTTGTTGTCTACAAGATCATTGATCTGTTTGATTAAACCCGACCTATCTTTGGGCAAACCATTGTCCGGAAGCAAACTTGTTCTCTGTAAAGCAGCTAAACCTCCTAAATTCAACAAATCGTAAATTTCTTTTATTACTTTTAACCGTATTCTCTGCGGATGGATATGAAAGAGAGATTGGTTGGCCACTATGCAATCAAACTTCCCATCGCCATGCCTACGAAGTACCCGTTTGAGGGTTCTCGCATCGCCTATTATATAACTGATACGTGCCTGCTCTAATTCTTCACGTATGTTTGGATACTTTTCAAAATACCGACCATTCTCATCCGGCAATTCTCGAGCATCACCTATTGTTAACCCCACTAAATCTAAGTGACCAGACAATGTTTCTTTGTCATATTTTTCGGAAAGTTTATAAAAAATATCCAATAAAAAATGGGCACGACCACATCC
>CAZQNF010000009.1:0-8814 GCA_964594675.1 uncultured Gammaproteobacteria bacterium
TTGGTTAGGCCCGTGCTGCCCGACTGCTTGACGAACTTGAAGAAGCTGGTATAGTGGGAGGTGCTGATGGTGCCAAACCGCGCGAAGTATTTACCGAACATTTACAACCAGAGGAGGAAATTATGCCCGACGAAGATGCGAGCCTGGATGCAGGCGGCACGATTTTTGATGCCCCACCAAAGGAATCACCGGACAAGGGCACTTTTTAAGAAAAAATTTCATGTCACAATTTAGTTTTAAAAAAATTGAACAATATACACCGCTCGGCGCGATGTTGAGAAAGCAACGGGAAAAACAAGGTTTAAAACTGGAAGATGTCAATTTTAAAACCCGCATTCCCCTGCCCTACCTCAATGCCCTGGAGGAAAATAATTTTTCCACTTTGCCCAAGGCAAGCGGCTATCGTTTAGCCTACGTTAAAAACTATGCCATTACACTTGGCCTCGATGGTCAGCGCTGCGCGCATAAGTTTATCGAAGAAGAAGGACTTGATGATACCACCGACGCCGTCACCACGCCGCGCGTTAAATTTTTCCCCGGCGGCTCGCTTGCGCTCCTCATCCGTAATATCGCTATCGTAGGTTTGATCTTGTTTGTAATCGCGTATCTTATTTGGCAAATCAAAGGTATTTTAACTCCACCCAAACTAGCCATATTTTCCCCATACGATGGCTACACTACCAACGATGGCAGCATAGTGCTGCAGGGTGCCACCGATCCAACCACCCAGGTTTCCATTAACGGGCAAGATGTAATGGTAGACAATAAAGGACAGTTTCAGCTCAAAGTTGATCTGGCGAACGGTCTCAATACCCTAACAATTAAATCTATCAAAAAGCATGGCAAAACCACCGAAGAAGTCCGACATATTATTTCTAAGTCCGACAATCTTATTCCCTAAAATTACTCAATTATTTAATTTTTACCTATGGCCAAACCTACCAACAGTGAAGTAGAAAAAAGATCAAAGGCTGCCGAAACCGCGATCGAACAAATTAAAAGCCGTTTTGGTGATGGCGCGATTATGACGTTTGGCGAAGCCAAAACCATGAAAATAGATGCTGTGCCAACCGGTAGCATCTCCCTCGACATTGCTCTCGGCGTAAAAGGTATACCGCGCGGCCGTGTTATTGAAATCTATGGTCCGGAATCGAGCGGTAAAACCACACTCGCCCAGCACATCGTCGCCGAAGTGCAAAAACTCGGCGGACTAGCCGCCTTCGTAGATGCCGAGCATGCGCTTGACCCAGACTACGCTAAAAAAATTGGCGTCAATGTAAATGATCTGCTTATTTCTCAACCTGATACCGGTGAACAAGCCCTTGAAATCGTGGAAACGCTGGTTCGTTCCAATGCGGTCGACGTCGTTGTTGTTGACTCGGTCGCGGCTCTCGTGCCAAAAGCTGAAATTGAAGGTGAAATGGGTGACTCGCACATGGGTCTGCAGGCTCGCCTGATGAGTCAGGCCTTGCGCAAACTGACTGGTATTATCAGCAAATCAAAAACCATTGTTATCTTCATCAACCAAACCCGCATGAAAATCGGCGTTGTGTTTGGTAACCCGGAAACCACGACTGGTGGCGTCGCACTCAAATTTTATGCTTCCGTACGTATTGAAGTTCGCCGCGCCGCGCAGATTAAACAAGGCGAAAAAGTTATTGGCAATCGCGTAAAAACTAAGATTGTTAAAAACAAAGTTGCGCCACCATTCCGCACCGCTGAATTTGATATTATGTATAACGAAGGTATTTCCATTCCCGGCGATACCCTTGATACCGGCGTCTTACTGAACGTGGTGGAAAAAAGAGGTAATTCCTTTAACTTCGGCGAAACCAAACTCGGTGTTGGTCGCGAAACGGCCAAACGTTTTCTCAAAGAGAATCCAAAACTCATCAAAGAAATCGAAAAGAAAATCTGGGCTGTCATCGATAGTGGCGATATTCCAGTGGTAGGAGCGGAAGGCAGTGATGCTCCAGCCACTGAAGAACCAGCGCCTCAGGCGGAATAATTCTGATTTAGAAAAACAAAAAAGATGGCAATCAAGCCATCTTTTTTGTTTATATATTCTTGTTTTTGCAGTAAAATTCGTTTATACTAGATAAAATTTAATCTATGCCCCAAAACGATTCGCGACAAAATATTATTTTAGCCGAAAAAAAATTTCATGAACGAATGAAGGATCTGTGGATCAAACAAATGGCTGTTTTAAATCAGCTTCACACCCGACTCACCAAAACTCATATCGACAGGGTTCGCAATTATTTAAAAAACTTATGAACGACCAAATTGAAGATCAAAAAACTGAAAGAAATCCAGAAACCGGACAACCGACTTCTTCGACCCCAGAACTTTCATCTATACTCGACCACGCCAAAGAAGAAGTAGTGAAATTTGAACAGCACGGCGTTCCGACTGCTGAACAAATAGCCAAAGCTATCGGAGAACCTGGAGACCCTCAAATTACAGAAATTCTTCACAGTTTAGATACTCAAGCCGAGGCAGCTTTAGAGGATATGGAACGAGCGGTGGGAAAAGAAGGCTTAGACTTACCGGAAAATATAAAAAAAGAACTGCAAATAGCGAATGCTCTATTCGCTAAATACTTAGATGGCTCTGAAACTGCTGCAGATATAATCATGGGGAAAATTCCAGAACAAGAACAAATGACCTGTGGAATAACCATGAACCGTATCTCTCAATATATTGTGCAAAATCTTGAAACCAGTGGAGAAATTCTTGCCAACATTCTTCACCCTTCCATCCGCGAGCTGATGTTAGATGTATTGTTACAAGTATTTTACACTAGAAAAAACCCTAGTGACGTATCTATTTTAAAACAAACTTTAGTTGAAGGCGGGTTTTCTGAAGAAAAAATTACAACAGAAGAACAAAGGTTTGCTGATTGGATCGCGGAGAACCAGGCTTTAGTCAAAAAACAGGCTGAGGAAGAAAAATTTCGAGCAGAAATTTCTACATTAACAGATGGCGCAGAAATATTTAAAAAACTTCAGGAACAATACCCCGATGCTTTGACTCTTAGGGGGGAAGTTGGAAATAATCTTAATTCTTTAAAAGAATTCAATGTCAGAGAACGTCTCAAGCTTTATTTATCAGCTGGCGAAGCAGGGATTTTATTGTCAGAATTTGATGAAACAAAATTTTTTTATTCTACTGAACTTTTTTTATTTGGCAAAGCTGAACCTTTAATAGAACTAAAAAAAATCCTAACAGTAATTTCAGAATTTTCAGACGAGAACTCCGCTATGGAAAAAATTTCAAGGCAAATGAGAAAATATGTCAAAAAATTACCTAATTATCCCAAAAGGTTTGGCTCGCCAGACCAAGAACACTACTTAGCAGTTGAAAAAGATTGGCTAATCGAAGAATTTCAGGATTTCCCAGAAATTTTATTAGCTGATCCCTGGATATACCAAAATTGGTGCCAAGCAAATATTTGGCGGCGCGAGGATAGTCTTAGAATTGCCCAAGCCCTCTCCCAAAGGACTGATCGGAAAAAAAATCTAAGCCAGTTAGAATTAAAAGATTTTAGACTAAATGATCCTTTAGAAATTCGGGAAGCACTTTTTGCAGCTTATCAAAAATTTCATCCGGAAAAAATTATTGAATACCTGGAATTGTTCACTGAACCGATAAAAAAACTTTCTAAAGAAGAGAGAGAAGCGCTCCTTAGTGAATTTCATAATTTACCCCGCTTTAAAACAAAACTTAAAAAATTTCATTTTATAAGAAAAATGTTCAGTGTTGAACAACAGGCTGTTTTTAACCAAGATCTTTCTGAAAAAATTCAACCTTTTGGACCAGAGCATAGAGCTAGCTTTAAAACAGAAAAAAATATTCAGAATCTTGATGTATACGGCGATTTAGAAATACAGCGTATTAATTCTTACAGAAAAAGACTTACAGAACTATCCCAAAGGTCATCCTCCAATGAATCAGAGATAAAATCAATAAAAAAATTTCTAAGAGAAGTAGAAGAACGTTTGTGCGCACAATTGGAAACGGTTAGATTTGGAATTGCAGAAGAAGTTTTTTTACCCCATTCTCCCATTAAACAAAAAATTGTGCTTTACTTGCAAGATAATGATCAAATAGTTAGGATTTATAAAAGACGTCTTGACGCATCAGAGACATTAGAAGAAAAAGCAAAAATCAAAAAGAAAATCCAAGAACTGAAAAGATCTATCGAAGAATCAGCGGTTACAGATTTTTCTATAATGTTAAGAGAGAGAAAACTTCCTATAGAAATTCTCGAAGAAGTTATATCTTGGCATAAAACTCTCTACGAAGAAAAAAATAAATTTTGGCAAGAAAAAGAGTTACCTAAACTTATTAGACGGTTCAAAGATAGGGTTCAAATTATGATAGAAAAAGATAAATTACCTATTACAATGGAAGAAATTGTAAAAAGATTAGAGGGTTTAGACATATCTTTACAAGATCATTTAATAGAACAAACCCAGTTAGAATTACCTAACCAGACTCTGGGTTATTATCGCAGAAGCAGTCATTCTATTCGAGTAACACAGCTTTTTTTTGACCTGCAAGAAAAAAATCTTACACATGAGTTGGTGCATGCCACTATTGCCGGCAGAACTTTTACAAAAACTTTACAAGGAAAGCAAAATAAAATAACTGAAAATCGAAATGGTTTGGCATTTTATACGCCGAAAAAGAAATTTTTTAGATGGATTAATGAAGCTATGACAGAACAAATTGCTCTTCGTTTGTTAGATACTAAAGACTCCATATCGTATACAAAAGAAAGAGAGAAATTAGAAGAGTTGTTTGAAACTGGACTTGACCGTCGCGCCGCTGACCAAGCCTACTGTGAAAATTATGATCCTAATCTTCCCGCAAAAGACCGGCTAAAAGGCTGGCGAACTATGGTAAAAGGAATCGAGGGTGGAGTGAAAAAACTTCGAAAAATTGAACAAGAACTCCAAACCCAGGCGGATGCGGCTTAAATCTTAATTGCCTTTTTTTCTTTTTTCTTATACCATTCCCTATTATAATTACTCTTATGACCAAACACACTCGCAATCGTATTTTTCTTTGGGGCGGATCGCTCCTCGTTATTGGACTTATTTTTTGGGGGCTTACCAAACTAGGAGAAACTGCCAACCAGCCGGTAACCATAGACCCTGTAACCGAGGCAGATTGGTCGCGCGGCAATCGCTACGCGTCGAGCACTTTCCTTACCTATGGCGACTTTCAATGTCCGGCTTGCAGCGCTTTTGAGCCATTTTTAAACCAGCTCCAAACCGACGAAGGCAACAAACTCAAATTTGTATTCCGCCATTTCCCGCTTCCTATGCATCCCAACGCCACCCCGGCAGCTATTGCCTCAGAAGCTGCTGGCGTACAAGGCAAATTCTGGGAATTTCATGATCTCGTTTATACCAAACAAAAGGAATGGTCGGATAGCAAAACCCCCAATGACTTTTTCGTAAAATACGCCGAAGAGCTCAAACTCGATACGTCTAAATTTACCACCGACCTGACTTCGTCTACCCTTAAAGATAAAATTAATGCTGCCATTACGCGTGGCAACCAAATCGGCATTCGCGCCACTCCGAGCTTTTTTGTAAACGGCAAGCAAATTGAAAATTATTTACAATATGACAAATTCAAACAAGCCGTTGAAGACGCCACCAAGTAAATTCGCAGCAGTAATTACCTTTATCGTCGTTGCCCTGCTTGGTCTTTGTGATGCCGGTTATTTAACTATCAAGCATTTCCGTGGCGAGATTCCGCCTTGTTCCATTTTACATGGTTGCGAACAAGTTACTACCAGCGTTTACTCGCAAATTTTGGGTATTCCAGTCGCACTTCTCGGCGCGCTCTATTATCTCGCCATCCTTTTTGGTTGCACTCTTTATCTTGATACTAAGAATACCAAAATCCTCAAATATATCTCGTACTTTACCATCACCGGCCTACTCTTTTCTCTCTACTTTACCGCTCTCCAAGCTTTTGTTATTCACAGCTGGTGCCAGTATTGTTTGTTCTCAGCGTTTACCTCAACGACGCTCTTTGTAAATGGGATGATCTACCTAAGCAAAACAAAAACGCATAAAATTATTTCCCAATAACCCATCACAAATTATTTTACATATGAGTAAAGAGGGACATGGTTTAGTAGAGCTAAGAAAGGTTGTATTAGATGAAAGACAAGGAATAAAGCCAGACAACCACCCTCCTCAGCCTAGTACCTTTCGACAATTGGTAGAAATCATAGATCCAAATGTACCTACTCCAGAAACCGAACCAGTTCAACCTTACCACCGAAAAGCTTAAGCGTTTTAATTGTTTATGGATGAATTTATCAAAATCCAAGGCAAAGATTTCTTTCTTTTAAATAAAGAATTACTTGGTTTATCTGAGGCTGAACTTTGGATTGGTGCGGCCGATGGGCCGGTTGATAACGATGACGCGCGTGTTATGCGCGAACGGTCAGAACATGAAAAAATAAAAGATAAGCCGGGAGTCCGACCATTTGGCATTTCCGCGGTTACTTTGTCCGAGAGTACGAAATTTCCCGGGTGGTTTGAAATTAGTACCGCACAGTGGCCAGCGGGTATTTACCGTTTCAACCTTCACAGTAAAGCTGGCGTTCAATCACCTAAGAGTCCGCCCCTCAATCCCCAAGTTCGTGACCAAGAATACTCCTGGGCACAGTTTTGTGATCTAACTCAATACAGTATAGTCGACCAACAATTCTTCTACCAAGAACGCAACAGTCAAGGGTTTTGCCTACGTATCGAAATAACAGCGGACAGAGAGATAAAACCAGCTGGTGACGGACCAGAGTGGATTACTCCATAATAGATTTACTACTTAAAGTAAAACTCTTCAACTGAAGAGTTTTTTATTTGAAACTTTACTCTTTTCTTGATAGGATGAACTAAATTTATATACTTATGAAATCAGCTGCCCTCATCGCCCAAAAAAACGAAATCACCGAATATTTTATTTACCGTCGTTTGGCTAAAAATACCAAAAATTCGGAAAATAAAAAAATTCTCAAAGCTATTGCCGAACAAGAAAAAAACCACTACGAAATGTGGAAAAAAATTACTAAACAAAACGTTCGCCCCTCCTATGCCAAAATTTGGTTTTACTACTTCCTTACCAAAATTTTTGGCCTCAACTTTGGTCTTAAAATCATGGAGGATGGCGAACACCTTACTGGCGCCAGCTACGAAAAACTCAAAAATGAACATCCTGATTTAGCCCAGATGATTAAAGAGGAACAGGAACACGAAGAACAGCTTATCAACCTTATCGATAGCCACGTTCTCAGTTACGCCAGTTCCATCATCTTAGGGCTTAATGATGCACTGGTTGAACTTACGAGCGCGCTCGCCGGGTTTACGCTCGCTCTGCAAAATACCCATCTTATCGCAAGCGTCGGGTTTATCACCGGTATTTCCGCCTCGCTTTCCATGGCCGCCTCCAGCTTTCTCGCGAGCCGCGAAAATAAAGATACCAACCCATTGAAAGCAGGCCTTACCACAGGCATTTCCTATTTTGGGACAGTTATTCTGCTTATCGCTCCGTATTTCATCTTTTCGAGTCCATTTAGCGCGCTAGCCACGAGCCTTACTTTTGCAATTCTGATCATATTCTTGTTCAACTTCTACACTTCTGTTTGCCAAAAAACCAGTTTCCGCCGCAAATTTTTCGAAATGGTTTTTATCAGTCTCGGCTGTGCGGCTTTCAACTTCGGTCTGGGTTATTTAATAAAAAAATATTTGAATGTTTAATGGAAGTATTTTTACTTAAAAATCCCTTCCAATAATAAATAAATTTGCTTGACACAACACCCTCAAACCAAATACAATCAACTTATACTTACAATAACTACAATATTTATGAATGAACCAACTCACTGCAACAAACTCCCTATTATCGGGCAACCCGTCAATGATTTTACTTTTGACATCTACCTCAAAGATGAAATCAAAAAAACCAAAATTTCCGACTATCGTGGACAATGGTTGGTTTTATTCTTCTACCCAGCTGATTTTACCTTTGTGTGCCCTACCGAGCTCGAAGATGTGGCCGATCACTATACTGAATTACAAAAAATGAAGGTTGAAGTTGTGAGCGTTAGCCGCGACACCGTGTTTGTCCACAAAGCCTGGCATGATAATTCTCCGGCCATCAAAAAAATTACCTTCCCCATGGCGGCTGACCCCACTGGAGCACTGTGTCGTGAAATGGGTGTACTGATCGAAAACGAAGGTGTGGCTCTACGCGGCACATTCATTATCGATCCAGATGGCATTCTCAAAGCTTTTGAAGTCCACGACAACAGCATTGGCCGGAGCGCCGACGAACTGGTACGTAAACTCCAAGCTGCCCAATACGTCCGCGAACATGGCGGCGAGGTTTGCCCAGCCAAATGGAAACCTGGTGCAAAAACGTTAAAACCCGGGCTAGATTTAGTAGGAAAAATTTAACTTTTATTTACGGCTATCCTATATGGACAATTTTTTATCTCGTTGGTTTAAAGGTTCAAAAACCGAAAATGATTTTGTGCCGAAAAAAGAAAATTATAATTATGTTTTAAGAACTGATGTAGCTGTATGTACTTTAATAGACATGGCTGGAATTAAACAAAATCAAGATCATGTGTCAAATAACTTTGCAAATATTCTAAAAAATTTTGCTAACAAAACAGACCTCGAAGATACATTAAAAAAAATAAATAATTTATATAGCAAATACAAAAAATCAGAACCGGATAAACCGAATATGTGGTACACAAAAGTTCATAAACTTCTTGAA
>CAZQNF010000009.1:8824-15162 GCA_964594675.1 uncultured Gammaproteobacteria bacterium
AAACCGTTTACTTAATCGCTTTCTCTTGAATATTGACCATTCTTATACCCTAGAAGAAAAAGAACGTTACTCGGAAACCGCTCATCTTATCCTTAACCATATTAATTCAGCAATAGATGGATTAGTTAACTCCTCAAAATAATATGTACCAACCCCAAAACTTCGATAACCTTCTTGGCACGCCTGGCTTCAGCGAGAAACTCATGACCACACACTTTACCCTGTACCAAGGGTATGTTACCAATACCAACAAACTCTCCGATCAGCTCAAGACCCTGCTCGACAGCGACATGGTGACCACTCCGGAATACGCCGAACTCACCCGCCGCTTTGGCTGGGAGTTTAATGGCATGCGCTTGCACGAATACTATTTTGATAACATGAAAAATGGCGGCGAGCAACTCGCGAGCGGTTCGGCTTTGCACACCACTCTCACCCATCACTTTGGCACTTTTGAAAATTGGCAAAAAGATTTTGTGGCGACTGGCGCTATGCGTGGTATTGGTTGGGCAATTTTGTATTACGACCCAATGGCTGATCGTTATTTTAACTGCTGGGTCAACGAACACGATATGGGCCACCTCGCTGGCTGTATTCCACTTCTCGTGATGGATGTATTCGAACACGCCTTTATTATCGACTACGGCACTAAACGCGCCGATTATATTCAAAGTTTCCTCAAAGCCATTGACTGGAAAAAGGTGGAAGAACGAATTTCCTTGTCTCGCTCCTAAAACATCTTTTTGTCTAGACAAAATGTAAATGACAATTCTTAAGGGTTACTCGCCATCGTTTATGTTTCTCCTCATTTTGTCTTTTATTGTATTTAATATTTTTATTGTCTGGCTTATCGCTTCTAACTACAAACCCTCGGCCACCAAAAGAAGCATCTTACAACAAACCGGACAGGCCATTTCTGCACGCTACGTCAATTATCGAGTTATCCCTAATGGGAGTACCACCATTCCCAATCGTTACGAAGTTGAGGCAACCTGGAATGACGAAACTACCAAACAAAGCTACTATTTTACCAGCGAACCATGCAAACAAAACTCCCTAAATTCCTTCCAAGAAGGACAACTCATGACTGTTTATATTGACCCAAAAAATCCAAAACATTATTATTTTCCTCTCAATTAAAAAAACAGGTCTGGTAACCTGGGTTGACATTTATGAGGGGACCGCTAAATCCTTGAAGCCTAGCGACGAGCGGTGCAAACAAGTGCACGCATTCCATCAGCTGTTTCAAGGGAGACATGAAGCTTATCGTTCGTCAGATACGAATACCTGACCAAGGATGTAGTTTCATCCTTGCCGACAAAGCTTGTCTTGTTGCTGCAAGAGTATCCGTTTGGCACATATAAACGGCCAAATGACCGCTTCTTGCTCTTTACCAACCGGCACGTAAACTCCCGTTCAGGGCAAATACGCTGCTCCGACTGCCTAGAAGCATTTTCTGGGCTAGGGTTAGGCTTATTGCAAGCCTTCTCCGAAATGCCCAGAACGATGAGGATGAGCGACAAAACAATTTCTACAATCTTCAGCATTTATTTTCTCCTTAAAAGGAGACTACCATTTTTTACAAAAAATGTCAATGAGCTAACTATCCACTGAATTTTACCCACATTACCCCTCTCACCTTTTCCTCAGCAGTCAGATCCATCTAAAAATTTTAATGACATAAAACATAAATCTAGTATTCTTCCTTAAAACATGCTACTGTGGTGATGTTTTTAGCATATAAAACTATGAATAAACAACACCTCGAACGACTCCTTCTGACCGGAACTGTTTTCCTCTTCGCTGGTTATGCTCTTTTGGTAATGCAACCTGTTTTAGCTGTCTCAGTTGCTACCAAAAATAAACAGGCTTACCAAAAAATGTTTACCTATCTTTGCTCCACCAAATCCAACAAAGTACTCAAAAATACTACTTGTCCACTCCTTAAAACGTATCAAAAAAAACAAACTACCTATACCGATGTGGCTTTTCTAAAAACCGCCTGCACTAAAAGCAAAGCTGCTTGCCAGATTATCGACAAAAACAAAGCTTACCAAAAAATCACCACCCCCCTCCTCGCTACACCCAAAAAAACTACCCCGGTCCGTACTCCCGAAGCTAGCTCTATAACACAATTTAGCGTTCAACCAGAAACCAATTCTGATGAGTTATACGCAAAACTTGATGATTTTGTAGCTTATTTTCCCGACAACAATGACGGCTTTCCTGAATCAGCCAATTATCCTCCAAACCAGGATAATATTTATAAACCAAAAACTCAATCAAATAACAATTCTTACGCACAGAATTCTTCCTCAATTCCAACTTTTACAAATCCTGAAGAAAAAATCAAATTTGCAATTAGTGTTTTAATTTCTGGCAAAGATTATAGGCTCCTGAACAGTATGGAGGAAACTGACTTTACCCCAGAAGAGTCTGTGGCTATTATCAATGGTTTTCGCGCTTTTTATGGTTTAGATCCGGTCGTTTTAAACCAAACCATTACCCAAATTGCCGAGCGTCACGTAGAATACTTGGCTGTTAATGGTGCGGCTATCAAACGAATAGGTGAAACCAGAGGCGTATCTTTACCAGAAGATTTTCACAACGAAAACCCCACTCTTCCAAAATTTACCGGCATGTATCCTACCGACAGAGCTACCGCCTATGGTTATACCAAATTTCCTTTAACCGAAGTTATAATAGGTGAACCGCATCGTCCGCTTGCTGCGTCAGTGTATGATTTTTTATACGCTCCGCTCCATCGACAAATCTTTCTGAGTGCTAACCTGAAAGAGATCGGGTTTTATACCGAACGCCCGGAACAGCATACCACCACCAGTTTCTTTGCTGATTCTTCCTATGGTTTTACCGTCATTAATTTTGCCTTTGATACCACTGCTGCTTCGTATAGAAATTTAGTGTACCCAGCGAACGGAACTACGATTTATGATTATACTAAAGCTATCAGCGAAGTTCCGTATCCTTTCCACCGCAACAACCCAACCAAAGACACTTTCTCTTTTGCGCTTACTATCAACCATCCTATTGGCGGCTTAGACCGAGACAGCATCCGACTCTTTGATGTTACCACTAGCAAAAACCTGCCTCTCACTATCGATGAATTTTCTGCTTCTCCAGTTGTCCACATTTCTTTATCCGGCGGAGATACTTTAGCAGAAAATCATGCTTACCGCCTAAGTTTTAAAGACTTAAACGGCAATGAAACCACCAGTGAATTTAAAACTGGGGCAGAAGATTTTTAGATTTCTAAAATTCATTTTCTATTCAGAAATTCCAAATGAAATATAAAATAGACCGTTTTAACGGTCTATTTTATAAAATTTTTTATTCCCTTCCTTGTAACCCTCTTGGGATAGGCTTTGGTTGGAATTCAGGATTTTTTTCTAGCCACGCTAGAATTATACGTCTGCTAGGTTCGTCAAAGGTATCTGCCAATGCAGTTCTTTCTTGGCCAGGCGAAAATTCTTTTAAGGCTCTAAACCACTCATCACGATCAATTCCCGGAGGAATATTTTGCCCCGAATACTTTTCTAAAGGATTAAAACCATCTATTATCATATTTGTAGATTTAAGATTGAAATATATCTTTATAGAGAGTACCACTAACCGCGACCTCAGTCAAAATTTTACACCTTATTTTTTTCCATCATCGTTAAAAACAGGCGGCAAATCTGGCTGAGTAGGCATATCATCAATTTCAATAATGTGTTCGTCGTCAGGTATTGTATCTCTTCGCTCACCCTCGTTATTCGGTCTAGTACTGGCTAACATGTCCGGATGAACAATGCCCATAGCAGTGTCCGGTCCTCGATCTGATCCAAAAGATTTTCTTTCCATAAATTAAATATTCAATCGATTAAAATTCCTCCTCAAATAAACCTACTAAAAACTTTATAAACTGTCAATGTTTTTTGACAACAAAATAGAAGTAAAAACAACCTATCTACAGGTTGTTTTTTTTAAATCTTCTTCACAACTCAAAATCTATTTCAAAAAAAGTAAAGAAGATTTTGTGAAACACCACGCGCACTCCCCACTCCTGCTCCCGGCTACCTGTGAGAGATTTCACGTGATGGGTTGTTGACTAAATGATCGTGGTTGAATGGCTGGGATTTTTACGTAGGAGGTCGTTCTGGAAAGGTGGACACCCTATTATTCTACTGCGCTGCAAGCCGATGGTGATCTTGTAGGCATTGCTAGAGATAGATTGTAGGCCAGTTGGAACACTTTTCTCACCGTTATGTACGGTGGTACTTCTTGAAGCGGGTTGCATCAGCCAAGATGCCCTGCCCATCGTGGTCCTGGTTTATGTTGGAGAGGTACTGGTTTACGACGATCTATTGATGAACCCTGCTTAAGGCATTGCCTTATATTTACAAATTTAGCACCCTTTTTGCATACACCTGCGTAATTTCCGCCCCAAGCAGTAATATCTGCGCCGAGTAATAAATCCATAGTAAAATTATAATTAGCGACCCCGTTACCCCAAAAGATGAGCCCGCATTGGCAAATCTAAAATAAACCCCCAGAATACTTTGCCCTATAATAAATAACATCGCCGTAATAAATCCCCCTTTCCATGTATCTATAAACCGCAATTTTACATTGGGCAAAAACTTAAACAATACCGCAAACAAAAAAGACAAAACCAATATACCAAAACCAATATTTATAAAAAACACCATCACTACTCCAGCCGTACTCAGCGACGAAAAAACCGCATCAACTTTTCCGATTAGCGCGCCCAAAATACTATAAGCCGCCAAGAGCACACCCACAAACAAAAACGCACCAAACCCTAAGAGTTTGTTACACGCTCTTTCTTTCCAATTTGTCTTTTTTTCAGCCACATCCCAAATTTGATTAAGGGCATTTTGCAAATGTCCAAACACGCCGGTAATCGTAAAAAATAACAAAACTCCGCCAACCACCACACGCAAAACATCTTCTTTAGAAGAGGCGCCTTGTGCCACAATATTTTGAACGATCTCTTTTGCTCCACTGCCCAGCGTTTGCTCGGCCTGAATAAGAATTTTATTTTGTACATCTTCACTGCGCAAAAATACGCTCATTATAGCAATGAGCGTGAGAATAAGTGCTGGCAAAGATACCACTGTATAAAAAGCCAGCGCTGCTCCCAAAGAAACAACACCGTCTTTTTGACATTTGGCACCTACGGTTTTAACAAAATCTATTGCTCGATGTACAGCCCCCTTAGCAAAAGACATACTACGTTAAACAATATTTTCTTGTTCGCTCTGAGATTTTTCTGCGACACCATCTTCGTAAGCTTGTTTAAGTTTTTGGTAGCGCTCACTTTGTTTGAGAGCTCGTTTTAATTTGTTAGCAAGAACAATTCCCGCTTCACCCCGGTCTTCGCTCGCCATATATTCCTGCACTACTGTTTCGACCAATTTATCATAATTTATTCGGGTTTTGTCAGCCAATTCCTCAAATTTTACTTTTACCTGACGGTAGAGCTGATCGGCTTGGAAATCATCCCACTTCTCTTCCAGCTTGTCGGACAATTGTTTTTTAAGATGCAAAGCCAGTTTTTTGCTTTTTACAAATTCTTCGGTTACTTTATCTACCATTTCTAAATATTTCTCTTTGGTTTGGGCAGCCCAATCCTCAGCACTTTCCTGCAATTCCCGATAAAGATCTTCACTATAATTTACCAACCTTTCACGCATTTCCTGAGCTCGGCGCGTTGAGGCGAGTGCCACGAGCGCGCCCCCAATGAGTCCGCCCACCACTAAACCTTTTTTAAACCCACAGTCGTTATCTTGATGTTGATTATTATGACACATATAAAATAAGTTAGAAATAAAATCCCCTGTCTTTTACCGTATAATTATTCCCAACTCCTGTCAATAGCTACCTTCTTCTGTCTCTAAGACCAGTTGCGTATATTCCGCTCTCGACATAGTTTTTATTTTTTTACGATTTTTTGGATTCAAGAGAAACCCGACTAAAATTTTATACGTTTCATAATCAAAATAATTTTCACTCGGTATAAACTCTATTTTTTCGCTTTGAGCATATCGCCACGCTTTTATGAGACACCAGTTATCTACTACAAAAATTTCACCATTTTCGCCAGTAACATCTTTATCCTCAAATATAATCACGCCTTTATACGGCCAGGTTTTAAGACGTCGTGCTCGAAACGCTTCGTTAAAGCGCAGATTATAAGCCACAAAAATTTCTTTGCCAATACACGCGCCACGACAGTGTCCCAACTGATACTGAAAACATGCGCCATTTGATTTCTCTAAACCTAACAATTTTGGACACAGTTCATAATCTTTTAC
>CAZQNF010000010.1:0-8262 GCA_964594675.1 uncultured Gammaproteobacteria bacterium
GCTAATAATTTTCTTTGTTGTTTTGCGTAAATAATTTATTGCTAAAAAACTAAACATCCCCATCACTATTAACGGCGAAGATAAAAACTTTAAAGATTGATACTTGTGGAAAAAAATTGCAAACGCAAAAAATACAATTACTAAATAATATGATTTGGTTGAATAAAAAAAAGCAAACATATAACAGGCTGACAACTTATTTTTTGAGCAAGCTATTAACATCCATATAATAACGATCCTTATTCTGAGGATCGAGGTACACTGTTATTTCTTGATTTAATTGAAGTTCGGGTGAAGCATCTTTATAGAGAATCTCACTCTTAAATAATATCTTTTCATCACTGGTCGGCACCACACCTTCAGCTTCAATTACATAAGAATTTTTATAACGGTTGTGTGATGGTACTTTACGAGTTTGTAAATAGCGGGTTGTAATAGGCAAACCTTCCGAAACCAGCTGGCGTAATTTTTCTTGTCGCGCGTTCGTAATATACAAAACTATTCCACAGACTGTAAGGTCAAACCCCATCATTGGAAAAAACCATTTTGGCATTCCCCCCAAATTATAGGTTGTCGAAGAAAACAAAATATACGCGCCAAATACTAGCAAAAGCCCGCCCACCACCATAATACCTTGTGATACATTTTTTAGATTCATACGATATTGCCAAGAAAATAAAGGTCGTGTATTCTGGAGGAGTATGAAAAAAACTACATCTTGGGGAAACGAAGCCACTTGGTATAACGATTTGCTGGGAAAACCAGGCACCTACCAACACGACCTCATCTTACCAGAACTCCTGCGTCTTATAAACCCCCGACCTCACCAGACTATCCTGGATCTGGCTTGCGGTCAAGGCTTTTTTAGCCAATCTTTCGCCGCGAAAGGCGCTGATGTTATTGGGGTTGATATTGCTCCCGAGCTTATTACTATCGCTAAAAAACAGATTCCAAAGGGGAAATTTTATGTATCAGCCTCTGATCAACTTACCATGCTTACGAACAATTCGGTCGATACAGCCGTCATTGTCCTCGCAATTCAAAATATAGAAAATGTAGCCAACACTTTCGCCGAATGCGCTCGGGTCTTGAAACCGAGTGGAACGCTGAGCTTAGTTTTAAACCATCCCTGCTTTCGCATTCCTAAACAAAGTAGCTGGGGATGGGACGAAGCTACCAAAACACAATACCGACGCTTAGATGAATACGTAAGTGAGTCTAAAAACGCGATTGATATGCATCCAGGAGAAAAAACCAAATCTGAAACAATTTCTTTTCATCGACCTTTACAGTATTACTTTAAAGCTTTAACAAAAAATAATCTGCTAGTGAGTCGCCTGGAAGAATGGACCTCGCACAAACATACTCCAGCCGGGCCGCGCGCCAGCGCTGAGAATAAATCAAGAAAAGAATTCCCGCTTTTTCTGTATTTGGAAACTACGAAAATAAAATAAAATTCTATACTAAAAAATCGTCTAAAATATTTAGACGATTTTTTATTTATTTTATTCAACTGATTGAGGGGTGGCGTTAGGTGCCACGCGATGAGAAAATCAAAACACTATTCCAGCCATTACTACAATGGTTCCAGAAACAATAATTGGTAAATACGGGCTGAATTGTGCCGCCAAAAATCCGGATATAATTGGTGGAATGGAAGTGGCAAGAGCTTGAACACTACTATTTATACCAAGAATTTCTCCCTGTACCTTGCCATCGACCGATCGGCTAATAATGCTTGTGAGGTTGGCATTGGTCAGGCCATTAAAAATAGCAAAAAGCGGAACAATAAGCAGTAGTTGCCACGAAGCGGTTGGTAAGAAGTAGAGTAAAATACTTAAACCACACAGTATAATAGAACCTTTTAAAATCGTCCGCTCGCTCAAGTATTTAACCGCAAATCGTGTAATAAGGGCTTGCGTAATCATTATCCAAATACCGACGTAGGCAAAAAAATTACCAATATCACCCTGGTCGTAAGCAAATTTTTTAATAAGAAAAACCGAAAAAAACGTGGTAAAAAAACTAAATCCTGCTTGGAATAAAAAGTTGGTAACAAACAATACTCGTAGCTGTACCATGCCAAAGGCTTTTATAATATGATGAATGGATTTATTCCAGTAAATTTTTAACTTCCCATTAAGATGAAGATGCGTTTCGTTGAAAAAGAAAATAACCGATACAACATTCAGCAAGCTTAAAATAGCCGCAAACCAAAACGGTGTCGCGGCACTAAACCAGGAAATAAATTGTGGATCGGATAATTTTCCCCCTAGATATGGGCCCATGATAAAACCCAAACCAAAAATTGCACCCATAAGACCAAAAGTTTTTGCACGGTCTTTGGGCTCGGTGATGTCCGCGATGGAGGCTTGGGCGACGGCAATATTACCGCCGGTTAAACCATCAAATATACGCGATAAAAACAACAGCGGAATACTTTGCACCAAAATACCAACAGCAAAAAGAATATAGGATGAAGCCGTACCCAGGAGGGAAATAACCAGAACGTTTTTACGACCATAGCGATCCGAGAGCTGACCCAAAATTGGTGCGGCTAAAAACTGGGCCAGCGGATAACACGCTGTTAAAAACCCAAGCAAAATATACCCGCTTTGCGCGCTCCAACCGGCTGGAAGTAAGTAATAGGCTGAAGTCGGGTCAGCTAAAAGAAGCGGAATAACAGGAATTAAAATTCCGATCCCGAGCATGTCAAGAAAAATAGTCGTTAAAATTATCGGCAAAGAAAATTTTCGGGGTGAAGACATAAAATTAAATATTTTAATACGCAAGTTGTAATAGATTACCCTACAAAAAACAAAAAATCAATAACGTGCGTTATTGATTTTTTGATATTTTAGAATTTTATTTAAGCTTGTTATTATCCATCATTTGCATGCTTTTGCTATCGATCGGACTCATCATATCAACATTATTCGTGTCTGACATATCTGCACCAAACATAGCTCCACCCAAATATTCACTAACCAGATCTTCGATATTCTTCGAAGACGCCGGAGCTTCTACAGTAACCGGGGCATTAAAATCTTTCATGTTAATGGTCATTACGCCGCTGCCGGAATTATTTTGACCTTCTTTTGTAATACTTTTTACCGCGATCATTAAACGATGCGGCAATAAATCTTTTTTACCGATCCAGATTTCACCTGCGGGTTGTTCGATTTTACTAATAGTTTCTTCAAACTGTTTCCAATCTTCCTCGGTAAGCGGAGCGTCTTTTTGCACAATAGCATTTACCTTTTGTACAAATGATCGAAGGTTTTCTTTATGGATTAAATAACCATAATGATACATACTTTGTCCATCGAGGCTTTCGCTAGTTAACTTACTCGTAATGGTCGCGACACCAGATTCAAAAAAGGCTTGTTTTAATTGTTCTTTTTGTTCAACAGTGAATTGAGGAGAAGCTTGGACAGCCGCGAGTTTAGTTTCTACATCAGAATCGCCAAATTGTTTGGCAAGAGCCGTTGGATCAATTTTTACCCATTGATTTTCGAGAGGTTTAAGACTAAAAAATCCTAATGTTGGCGCGTTAGTTAACTGCGCATAAAAAGTTTTACCAACTACCCGAATCTCTGCGCCAAGCGCCAGCTTATTGTCACCTGCGTCAGCATTTACATTAAAAACACTGTTCATTTTTATACTACTGGTATTACTTATATCGCTCACACTTTGGGTAGTTACGGTAACTTCAGCGTGTTCTGGAGTAGTGGACGCTGTAGTCGCGGCCATAGCATCGTCCATCATCATACCCGAGGCACTTAGATTATTAAGATCCGTAGAATAAATGTTCAATTTTAAAACACTATCCTGTTTGTAGGTTTTTACAGCTGCGATGTTATTCATCGCGGTCGCGACCACAGCTTCAGGCGAGAGCATTTGACTGTGCCAATACGCAGCGCCAGCGCCACCGGCGATAAGTACGATGCCGGCACCAACGGCGACAATAATACCAGTTTTTTTCTTATCCATAGATTTGTATTTCTTTAGATTTTTTTAATAAAAAATAATTTCGTAATTCTTTGGGGAAACGCTCAATCGCATAGCGCAGAGTGGTACGCGGCATGGTCGCAGCATATTTTTGCAAAAATGCTTGTTCGTCTTTTAACGAAACCTGCTTTCCAACTTCGCGCAACATCCAGCCAACGGCTTTTTGAATCAGATCATGAGTATCATACAAAAGTATTTCGCTTAAGGCAAGCGTATCCCCTGATTCCCCTTGGCGGATAAAGGCAAAAGTCGCAATGATAGCAATTCGCCGTTCCCACAAACTTTTTGATTTGGCGAATGTATACAAAATATCCCTAGAACGATTTAGCAAAAAACTACCCACGATATACGGCGCTGACGTATCGACTAGATCCCAATTGTTAATGTATTTGGTATTTTTAAGATACAGTTTATAAATTTTTTCTTGGGTGCTTGCATCGCCTTTTGCAAAATGTTTGCACATTAAAATTAATGCCAACAACCTTTCCTCATGAAATTTGGAATGCAGCAAGTTGGTTATTTGAGAAATTTTTAGGAGCGAAAAATACTTTTTGGCGAGTTTGCGAAGACTAGGAACGGTAATACCTAAAAATATATCGCCCTCCGCGTATTCACCTGGTCCGGTTTTAAAAAACCGAGTACAGAATTTAGCCCGTACCGGATCTGACAATCTCGATAAATCTTCTGAAATGCTGATCATAATTTTGGTTTGGTAGCAATAGCTTCTACAAAGCACCACTGTTGGTTTTCATACGCGGCGGTTGTTTCTTGAATCTGGGGGTGGTTAACAAAAAATGTAAGCTGCTCAGCCATATATTCTGGCGAAAAAAAATGCCTGACATGTTTTAACATATACATATTTTCTGCAATTTTTTCTCCCTGCCCGAAAAACGGATCTTTTGTTGATTTACATTTTACAAAAAACATTCCGCCAGGTTTTAAAATTTTATATTTTTTAGCAAAAATATTTTTAGTTGTTTCCTCATCAAAATAATGTAGACTTAAATGCGCGTAAATAATATCAAAAGAATTTTCTGGAAAATCTAGATGACGAATATCGCCTAAATGCGCCTGAATTGCTGGGTTTTTCTCTCTCAAACGCTCTAAACCGCTTTCGGAAAAATCAACCGAAGTCACTTTTAAACCCTGTTCAGCAAAATAAATACTGTCTCGCCCATCACCACAGCCAACATCCAGCAAGGTGGCATAATCTCTTTTTTCTATGGCCCGGCCTACTTCATAGGCAAATGGATTTGGTTGTCCGGACGATTTTTCCAACGATCATGCCAAACTTTAATATTAGACATATTTTTTTATTTTTCTAAAAATAATTTTTCATTTTTTCGTGCAACAAAGTGTCATAACCTTTAAATACTCTATCACTCGGGTTAACACCTAAATTTTCAAAAAATGCCCAAAGTTCATCTTGAACTTTAATACTGTCAGCTGTTTCTTCTATAATTTTTTCCGCCTCAATAAATGTTCCTAAATTTTCTACTTCATCAAGACAAATCGTTATGTCGCCAAAGCGAGTTTCCTGGCGCTGTTTGTTTATACGAAGTATTTCGTGATAATCCATATGCTTGAGGATTCGCTCCGTAGTCTCGGCACTATCCACGATTATTTCTTCCTCAATTTTATCAAGTGCCCCGCCGACACGTTTCTTTAAGGTAAGCCTGATAACGCCCCCAGCGTTTCGAATACGTAATACTGGAACATCCTTTTTAATGTCTTTAAACTCCAGAGAGTTGTGGAGATAATTAATATCATCTTGTACCACCATCGGTGACCAGGTGCACCCAAGGGTAATGAGTTTATTTTTAAACTCTTCAATACTGTCTACTTTTGCCTTAACTTCAACTTCTTTCATACATATGAAATGATGCCTGTTAAAATTCTGTTAAGTCTACAACTTTTTTAGTATATTGTCGATAAAAATTTTATGTTATGAAATAAACCACTCACATGTTTTGTAGTATAAATGCACCGGGAGAAAAAACGACCTTGTGCTGGGCCCAAAACAAACTAACACAACCCGAGAACCATCTCGATTTAATCCTAAACCTATATAATATGAAAAAGAAACTTTTTATTACCACTCTTACGATTGGCACCTTGGCGCTATCGGGATTTGGTATCGTAAACGCCGCCAGCCTGAATAGCACCACCACTCCACAAAATCGTGGCGCTGGTCGCGGTCCACAATCGTTTATGCCACCAAATACCCAGGCACTCGCCACTCTTCTTAAACTCAATGTGAGTGACCTTCAGACTGATCTTAAAAATGGTCAGAAACTAGAAGATATTGCGACTACCCAAGGTGTAACCAAAAACCAATTGGATAATTTTTTCAAAGCTCAAGCAGCGGCTCGTCTCGCTGAAGCAAAAACCAAACTGGCCGCCGACGTAACGAACGGTAAAATTACCCAGGCGCAAATGGATGAAAGACTGAAAGAAATATCTGAACACAAAGATGGTGGAATGATGCATGGTGGCCCTCGTGGAGGCGGACCAAACGATGAAAAACTTGCCGCTTTCCTAGGCTTAAGTACTAGTGATTTAAAAACCGCTTTACAATCCGGAAAAAAGATTGAAGATGTCGCTACGACTCAGGGAAAAACGGCAGACCAATTGAAAGCATTTTTTACTACCCAACAGGAAGCACACCTTGCCGAGATGAAAACCAAACTCGCAGCTGATGTAGCCAGTGGCAAAATTACCCAGGTCCAAATGGATGAAATGGTTACCAAAATGACTGATATGAAAAATAATCCAGGCGGCCCAATGGGTGGCCACGGACGAGGAAGCATAATGGTAACAGATAGTCTCGCTACTTTTCTTGGTATGAATAAAACTGACCTTGAAACAGCCTTAAAATTCGGGAAAAAACTGGAAGACATTGCAACTACCCGAGGTAAAACCACCGACCAAGTGAAAGCTTATCTTGCCACCGAGAAAGCTGCGCGACTGAGTGAACTTACTACTCGTCTGAGCGAAGAAGTAAAAAATGGAAAAATTACCCAGGCGCAAATGGATGCACGACTTAGCAACGCTAAAAACCACAAATTTCCCGAAGGGAAAAATGGTTTTGGTCGCCCAGGCATGGGTCAAATAAACTCTTCCGGGATACAGCAATAAATAACGACACAACACTCAAGTATAAACGAGGCTTAAAGCCTCGTTTTATTTTAAAAAACAAAAAAGAGCCGGGAAATCCAGGCTCTTTTTTAAAACTTCTTTATTTAGCAGCTGCTGGAAGAAGAACATTATCGATTACGAAAGTAACCCCATTTTTGGAAATGACATCTGAAGTTTCTACCATAGCCGAACCATTAACCCAGATCTTGCCGTCCATAACTTTGAAAGTAATATTTTCACCTTCAACAGTTTTGAGAGTCATACCATCTTTCAAATCTTTAGCGAGGTAACGACCAGCTACGACGTGATAAGCAAGAATTGTAGTAAGTTTTGATTTGTTTTCTGGTTTCAAAAGAGTTTCTACGGTGCCTGCAGGAAGTTTGTTAAACGCATCGTTGGTTGGGGCAAATACAGTAAACGGGCCTTTACCTTTAAGCGTGTTTACGAGTCCGGCGGCTTTTACGGCAGCCACGACGGTCGTAACATTGTTAGCATTTAACGCATTGTCTACAATGTCTAAAGAAGGAACCATGAGAGCTCCCCCAACCATGACACCGTCTTTGTTCATCATCATATCTTTACCGGTTGGCATGAGAACAGAATCAACGACGTGTGTTACACCATTTTTAGAGATAACATCGGCGGTTTGTACCATAGCCGATCCATTAATCCAAACTTTGCCGTCTTGTACTTTTACCATCAAGGTTTCGCCCTCTACGGTTTTAAGCGTCATACCATCTTTAAGATCTTTGGCGAGGTAACGACCTGGTACAACATGGTACGTTAACACCGAAACAAGTTTGGCTTTGTTCTCTGGTTTAAGGAGCGTGTCAACGGTTCCAGCCGGCAGTTTAGCAAAGGCATCGTTGGTTGGGGCAAATACAGTGAATGGTCCAGCGCCATTTAAAGTATCAACAAGCCCAGCAGCCTTAACCGCGGCTACCAGCGTAGTAACACTGCTCGCCATAACTGCGTTTTCTACAATCGTTTTGGATGGAACCATGAGAGCTCCACCTACCATGACACCATCTTGCTGCATCATATTTACATCATCCTTTATCATCACCCCATCATTCACAGTCATCTTTTTTTGCGCTGTAGCACCGCATCCGG
>CAZQNF010000010.1:8362-14573 GCA_964594675.1 uncultured Gammaproteobacteria bacterium
ACGAAACGCATGCGGCGGTCTGATTCATCGTAAAATTGTTCAATAAGTTTAAGTTTTTGTAAATCCTTTATCATAGCGGTAATAAACGGTGCTTTTACCCCCAGCCTATACGCAGCTTCACTCAGTTTCATACCTTCAAACTCATCATACAACAAACCCAAAAACGCCCATTCAATGGCGGTAATGGAAACACTCTTAAGTTGTTTGCACATATAGGCATTTAGGATGCGATACACTTTGGCCTGCAAAAGTCCCAGACGATACGTGGTTGGAATTTTACTAGGAGATTTTTTTTTGAAAAAAATGGACATGTTGTTTTGTGGTAAAAATTTTTTCTGTTTTTTTAATTTTACCATTGTATCACAAAATAATATTTAGTGATGAAACGTGCCTGTTTCTAAAAACCGTACTACCAAATTTTTTACTTCTGGCGCATTCATAATAAAGGTATGGTAATACGGTACAAGAACAAACGGCTCATTACTACTATATTTCGCTTGCTTGGGTGAAACTTTTCCGTCTTTGGTACCAGCAATAATTCCAAAGTTTTGGTTAGGCAAGCCAAGCTCGTTTAACAACAAACTTCCAATGCTTAAGTCAACTAAACAAGGCCCGAGTATTTTATTGAAAATTTTATACCGAGAAAGAAACAAGGCAAGCGAGCTACCTTGGTTGGGCGGAGCAATAGTTACAATTTTCCCAATATTTTTAAGCGGGTGAGTAGCTAAAAAATACCGAACTATTATTCCCCCAAGAGAATGAGTGACAAAATGGATTGTTCGATTAGGATCTAATTTTTTAATTTCTTGAGATAAGAATATATTGGCAATATCTTTTACACCGTACTTGATTGAAGAGTAATGAAAATTTACCACTTCATATCCTTGCTCCCGTAAGAATCTGCCGATTTTTTCCATGGATTTTTTGGAACGTAGAAATCCATGGACCAGAACAACATACAGTTTTTTTTGATTCGTCAACATATCATTAACTTACTACTTCGAAATCAATTTTGATCTTATGCTCTATAAGAGCAGGCGCCATTACTAACAAAATTCTGTCTACCAAAACCAACTTTCACGATACTTTCACTGTTTCATTGTTATGAATATCTACCGCAAACCACGCGAATAACCAACTTAAACGAGCAAGCGCGGCTAAAGTGCGCGGGCAATAAAATAAGTTATACTTGACACAGACGCTGCTAAAACTGCACCCCACACCAAATCTACGATAGTTACTAAGAGTGGCCAATCTTTGGCAACCGCCAAGTTCGTAAGATCATAGGTAGCATAACAAACCAAGCCAAATAGCGCACCAAATAAAAGCGCGTGCGTCCAAGAATTTTTTTGCACAGCCGGAGTAATCACAAACACTACGAGACCAGCGATAAAAATAAGATAAAAAATGATCGCCGCCGCCCAATTGATATCAGGCTTCATTAAAAAACCAACCTGCTCACGATAAAAATTTTTGGCGACTAACCCTAGCCACGCCATATCAATGGCAAAGAAAATGGGCAGCGCAATAGCATAAATTT
Source organism: uncultured Gammaproteobacteria bacterium (assembly GCA_964594675.1). Taxonomy (GTDB): domain Bacteria; phylum Patescibacteriota; class Patescibacteriia; order Magasanikbacterales; family GWA2-37-8; genus CAZQNF01. Next base: position 9,903 of record CAZQNF010000010.1, read on the forward strand.
TGACAAACATATTATTCCCTATTAAATTTAAAATTTAATAAATTTTAACTTAGTTAATTTTTACCCTTTAAATATACTTAAAATTATTGATAAATTAATTACTACTGTATCACCAGCGATAATATTTTCACGCTTGCGTACGCTAGCTTTAATTGGCAAAATATACGCCCCCTGTTTCTTATCAGGAAAAATCGACGTTTTCCATTTTGTCTTTCCTGTTTCCACCTCCACTCGGACAGACCCCCAGCCACCCACACGCGAACCGAGCCGAGTTTTAATTGCAACTGAATCATTTTTAGGAAGAGAAATAAAATGCCAGTTGCCAACCTCTCCGGGATACAACCACACTTTACCAGTAAATGTAATTTTATTTTTCATCAATGTTTTACTTATTTAAATAAGTAATGGTTAACTGCACACAAGTCGCGAACGACACCCACAGCAAATACGGAATTTGCGCATACGCCACCCAACGAATATGCGGGTAAATAACCGCCATCGCCCACACCAGCGTGCCCCAAATTAAAACTATATCTATCGCGGCCAATATATTATTTTTAAGGCCAAACTGAATAGGAGAAAAAACAAAATTAAAAATCAAATTAAGCACAAAGGGAACCGCTACCATCCATGGAATTTGCTTAGTGAATGCTTTATAAAATACTACGCCAAACGTAACGGCGATAATCCCATAGAGCAAAGTCCACACCGGGCCAAAAAGCCACGCGGGCGGCGCCCAGGTTGGCTTAATTAAAGTTTGGTACCAAGAGTAAGTAGGCATAAAATCTTTTTAGAAATAACTAAAAATTAATTTCAATCGCTACCGGACAATGGTCCGAGCCGAGAACTTCCGCATGAATGGTAGCTTGCAAAACTTTTGGCGCTAATTTCTGGCTCACAAAAACATAATCAATTCTCCAGCCAACGTTGCGAGCGCGAGCCCCGGCAAAGTGACTCCACCAGGTATAGTGCCCGTTGCCTTGAGTGAACATACGAAAAGTATCGACAAAGTTGTTTTTCACCATGTTGTCGACCCCCTCACGCTCCTCAAAGGTAAAACCCTTGTTGCCAATATTTTCTTTAGGGCGCGCTAAATCATCTTCGGCATGCGCCACGTTCAGATCGCCGCAAAATATAACTGGTTTCTTTTTTTCTAATTGGCACATGTACTCAAGAAACGCCGGATCCCACTGCTTATGGCGCAAAGGAATGCGGGACAGATCATCTTTGGCATTGGGCGTATACACGGTAACGACATAATAGTTTGCAAATTCTAAAGCCGTAACCCTGCCCTCGGCATTCGGGTCGCCATAGGCGTCTTGCACCAAGCCATGCTTCTCAGCAATATTTTTAGGGATGTCTAATATCACGGAAAGCGGTTTTATCTTGGTAAATATGGCTGTGCCGCTGTACCCTGGTCGCACCGCGGAATTCCAATATTCCGCGTAGTCCAGTAAATCAACTTCACTTTGGTCTTCCTTCGCCTTGGTTTCCTGCAAACACAAAATATCCGGTTTATACTTTTCAACAAACGGAACGAACAGGCCTTTTTTATGTACCGCTCGAATACCGTTGATGTTCCAAGAAATGATGCGCATAGATACATTTATTTCTCTACTATTTGAAGTGCTTTTGCAACCGTCTCATCAACAGTTAAATGGGTGTTATCAACCTTAGCACTTTCAACAAAATCAATTGAAGACACCCAATTCTTTTCTGAAAGAGCTTGTGATAATATTTCTGGCGACTTCATCTTATGAAATTGTTTTCTGGATTCTTCCGTGACTCGTTGCAACAACCCATCTTTTTCACAATAGATCTGTATAAATACTACTTCGCCACCATTAGAAGTAACTGTTTTGACAAGTTGTTTAATAAAGTCATCATCAGTTCCTTTTGCATAAACAAAAGTAAAGATAACACCAGAGATATTCTCCTTAGCAGCCTGCTCAAAAATATCTAGGCGAATTTTTTGACTTAACCGAAAAAAATCTGGTGTTCCGAAAGTAAAAATTGTTTTGAGCAAGTCTACTGTTAAATGATTGTGAAAAAGCTTATAGCCAGTTTTTTCAGATAAGGCTTTAGCGATTGTATATTTGCCTGCTGCCGGTGGGCCGTATAAAACGATTAATTTCATATAGTTTGGATCCTTTCAAGATTCTTACATTTTATCAGTTTAAGTTTATTTATTTTTATTCTAGCTTTTGCTTCTTTGGAATTTGCCATATTTTTGCTTTTTTAGTTCATCAAGCGAAACCACGAAGTTGTCTGCGTTTTTTCACTGGATCAAGTTTACATAAAAACACCTCTTCTGTAAACAAAAAATAAGGGCGAAAAGCCTTATTTTTAAGTTATTCCGTGCGCGGCCCAGTCGGGTTAAGCACCCAGTGCCAATAGGGTTTTTGTGACGTCTTGTCGAGTAACCAATTTGAAGCCCTACGGTTGGGGTCAAAATAAAAAAACGAGACGTAATGCAGATGGCTTAACAATCTTTTTAACAACATCTCATTTACCTAAACCCCAGTCTTTCAATCGGAGACGATGTGGCCATCTTTGAGACTGATAATGCGCTTGGCTTGTTTGGCGTATTCATCCTCGTGCGTTATCATAATAATCGTTTGCCCTTCTTCGTTAAGATCGATAAAAGCCTGCATAACGAGTTTGGAACTTTCCGAATCCAGATTGGCAGTTGGTTCGTCAGCAAATAAAATATGCGGATGATGTGCGATAGCTCGGGCGATTGAAACGCGTTGCTGCTGACCACCCGAGAGCTGGCTTGGAAGATTATTCGTTTTATCCGTTAGCCCAATGCGCTCGAGAGCGTGTCGAGCTTTTTGCTTAACCGAAGCTTTATTACCACCCTGCATCAACATAGGCAGCATTACATTTTCGAGCGCCGTTAACTCCGGCAAGAGCGCGTAATCTTGAAATACATACCCGAGTCTTTCAAGACGCAAGGCGGTTTTTTGTCTTTGAGATAATACGCTCGTGGCGATATTATCAATAATAATTTCACCGGAAGTTGGTTCGTCAAGCAAAGAGAGTTGGTATAAAAGAGTGGATTTCCCGGCACCCGAAGAACCGATAATCGCGACAAATTCTTTATCCTGTATTTCAAGAGAAATATTTTTAAGCACTGTGAGAGCAAGCTCACCTGTGCCATACGTTTTAATAATATTTTTTCCGGTAATCATATAGCTAGCGGCCAAGAATAGAATCGAGGGTGTTTCTGCGCACAATCAATTTGGCAGGAATATACCCGGCAATAATTGTCACGACCAATAAAATCGCGACTCGCGTCATGGCTCCTTGTGGAGTCACAGCGAGAATACCGTCCGAAAAAGGAAAATTGATGGGATTTTCGTCAAAATAGGGTTTAAGAATTCCGAATGTTAAGGCTAAACCAATAAGCGAACCTGTCAGACCGTAAAACAAAGCCTGAAATAAATATGCGGCCTGAATCGCGAGCGGACTAATACCAATCCCCTTCATGATGCCGATAAACTTGCGCTTCGTGACCGCGTTGATATAAATAACGATAAAAACGGTAATCGACGCTACCACAAGCGCGAATGATGAGAGCGCGTTACCAAGGATTGACATGGTGGTTTCTATGTCGCGCAAGAAAGACGGGATGGCTTCATCTGAAGTCTGTATTCGAGCCGGATAACCAACCATAAAATCTTTTATCTCAGAAATAAGCGATGCCGTTTGACCGGGCGCGGTCTGAATAGCTATTTCTTGCACCTGATCTTTATTCACCGGCAACAAGCGCCTAAGCTCTTGATCGGTAACAAACATACGAGTGGAAATTTCGTCTACCTTGCTTTTAACAATGCCTTTGATGTAAAAATCTTTTACCACGCTTTCTCCCGCCTCTTTGGGCAAAGTCACTTTTATCCTGTCACCCACCCCTACGTCACGCAACAAATCAAGACCCGGAATGTTCGCGTCGGCAAACGATGAATATTTGGCTATTAAATTGGCGCCAATCAAAATAAAACCGTCATCACCCGCCTCAAGCGGCTTACCATCAATTATAAACCGAGAAAACCCGGTCAATTTTTCCTCAAGCACCGGATTAATACCGGACAGTCGCGCGCCAATCTGGTTGGGCCGCTCTTTTTTAGGCGTAGGCACGGTCGGGGTGCCAAGCACCGTCACTCCGGCACCATAACGCGGCGACAACACGGCAACTTTGGGATGACTTTGCAAAAAGTCGAGAAGTGCCGGGGAATTTTCGATATAGCTGCGCCCTGGAGCCGCGGTAATAATAATATCCGCCGCATAACTCTCTTTAAATTGCTTAAATGATCCGCTGATAAGCCCAACTAAAAGACCCGACACCACCACCAGGTTTAAAAACGTTAGGACCATGATAAAAATGATGAGAGCCGTAGTACCTTTGCTTACCCGCCGGGTCTGTCGCAAAGCCAAAAACCAACCCACTCGCAGCGACTGGAAAAATTCATTTTTAAAGGCAACCAGAGATTTCATACTGTTTTTTGATTAAAAAATACTAAGCTCGACTGGCCGTAAGTTTACAGAACAAACGGCTTTTTGTAAACAAAAACAGGGCTTTTTAGGCCTTATTTTTAGGCTATTGCGTGTTAGTGCGATGTTGCGGAGAGGGAGGGATTCGAACCCTCGGTCCCCTTTCGGGGACTCCGC
>CAZQNF010000011.1:0-14528 GCA_964594675.1 uncultured Gammaproteobacteria bacterium
GGAAATTCATCCACGTACAAGAAAAAATCTTGACGTTTGTCTTCGCTTTCCTTCTTTCTGAGTTCTACTGCCGCAGTAAGAAACGCTTCCAAGAAACGTGTTCCGAGCTTAGAGATAGTTTCTGAGTCAATTTTGGAACGTAAAAATTGGATCGACAAAATTTTGCCGTTCAGAATTTTTTGTAGATTTTCTGCGTGCAAAATCTGTTCGTTTAAAAATGTCTCAAATTCATCTTGACTATTAAAAGTAACATGCACGAGATCCTGCTTACGATTTTCCGGGAGAATGGCCTCTACTTTTTCGCTCATTTCACCGTACGGATCAAGAAACGCAACGCCAAACCCAGCTTTTAGGTCGTTTAGAATCATGGTGGTAAGCAGGCTCGTTTTGCCGCCGCCGCTCTTGCCGATTACATACGTATGCCTGCGACGGTCTTCGACATTGAGGCCAATGGGTTCTTTGGTTGCGATATTTTCTCCAAAAATATTGAGATCGGTTTGTATCATAATAAAAATGTAAAATAATGAATTTACAGAATAATTATAGCATTTTTATGCATATACCAACAGATTTCCTCCTAAAATACTTTTAATACCTAAAAATAAAAAATTCAGAAATACCTGTCAATTTCATTCTAAAAATACTATAAAAATTAAAATAATTTTGCTTATAATTAGCCAAAATATACCAACATCTATTGACAAAAACATAAAAACATGATATATTTATTTGTTCTTTCAGAAAGATGAATTGTGAAGGTAAAATATTTTGCCTTTAGAATTGATCTTTCAACCCCCAAGCTAGCAGAAGGAGGCCGAGAAATGGCTCAAAAGGCGCAAGTTACTATCCATGTGAACGGCGGACTAAACGGCGACCTGGTGGCCATTAAAGGTCCGAATTCAAACGATAGTTCCCACATCAATGCAAGTGGTGACACCAGAAAAGCACTTGTATATGTGGCAACTGACCGGATAACAATTTATGTTAATGGAAATAATAGAGGCTCCTTCGTCGGAAGCGCATCTTCTCGATCAGTTAACCGCTGAAGCGAGTTAAAATCCCCATCTATTCACCCGCCTCCGTTCCTGCTTAACTCCCGAACTCTCGGAAGCTAAGCAGGCGGCGGGTGAAAAACTTTCCCTTTGGCCCATTCTCCAAAAAATCACTCGCTCTTTATAAAAAAACAACCTGTGTAAAGCAGGCTGTTTTTTATTTCTCATTCACCAAAATATCTCTAAATATTTTTGAGTAGTAAAAAGGCTGTTTTTGCGCTACACTATTTACACTATGTCAAAATATTTTCGTTTCCTTTTTCTTGCAATTCTCTTGGGTATCACATTGGTTTTTCCCGTGCCTGCGTTTACCGAAGACACCACACCCACCCAAACCGAGCTACAAAACCAGCTTAGCAGTATTGAAGCCCAAATCAAAGGTCTGGAGCAGCAACTCAGTGCTACCAAAGGCCAGAAAAATACCCTGGCGAGCCAAATCTCCCGCCTGCAGGCCGAAGGACGAGCGCTCAACCTTAAAATTCAATCTACTAACTTGCAACTTAAAGATATAGGCCAAAAAATAGACACGACCCAAAACAGCATCAAGCTTTCCGAAGACCGGATGAAACGCCTAAACATCCAACTCGAGATTTTAATAAGAGTTTTAGATCGCTCCGACCAGCACAATTTTCTTTTAAACCTCCTGAACGCGGGTGGCCTCAGTGCCAGTTTTAATGAAGCTAAAAATTTTATTGATCTCACCAGCCAAATTACCGAGCTTACCAAAGATGTCCGCACTACCAAAAATAAACTGGTAGCCGACCAACAGGCACTGGCTCAGCAGCAAGACAGCACCGAACAACTACTTACCATCAGCGCCGCCCAACAATCCGCCCTTAACGGTAAACTTACTGAACAAAAAACTTTACTCCAAACCACTAAAGGCCTGGAAACCAATTACCAATCACAAATCAAAGACAAAACCAAACAAGCCCAAACTATCCGCAACCGTTTATACGAACTGGTCGGCGGCAACCAACAAATTAATTTCGGCCAAGCCGTAACTATCGCCAATTGGGCCAGCGGACAAACCGGCGTTCCCACCCCGTTTCTCCTTGCTATTCTTACCCAAGAATCTAACCTTGGAAAAAATGTCGGCACCTGCAACCGTCCGAATGACCCACCCGAAAAAAGCTGGAAAGTTATCATGAAACCTGACCGCGACCAGGAACCTTTTAAAACTATTACCGAGGCTCTCGGGAAAGATCCGGATACCACACCAGTTTCCTGCCCCATGCGCGACAAAAAAACCGGTAAGCAAATCGGCTGGGGTGGAGCCATGGGCCCGGCGCAATTCATTCCTTCCACCTGGATTCGCTACCAAGACAAGATAACTGCCATTACTGGTAAAAGCGCCAACCCCTGGGATATTCGCGATGCGTTTCTGGGGGCTGCCCTCCTCCTCAAGGCCAATGGCGCTGGTGCCAGCGAAGACAGTCAATGGAAAGCGGCCATGCGCTATTTTTCAGGCTCCACCAACACCGCGTATCGGTTTTACGGCGATAACGTGATAGCTACCGCCGCCAAGTACGCCGCTGATATTAAAAATCTGCAGCCATAATACTTACGATTAAGTATTATCAACCCTCACTGCAAAGTTTATTTTAACGCAAAAATTTTTACTATCACATTCCAGTTGCGTGTCGTTGTAGTTTATTGCCAAATTGTTTTTCTCTGCGGCTTCTGCCAGTTTCATTTAATATTTTTTTACTGCCAAACATGCCACAGCTTTACTGATAAGGCCAAAATGGCAGACCTTCAAATCTTTTAAACCAAACATAATCTTTGCCAATATTCATCCTTTTTGCGGTTTTTCCCCACTCTTTTAAAAACTAACTTTAAATGACTTGTGGATAAAAAAATATAAAATTTATCAATCAATACATGCCACTTCTTCAGACAAGATAGTAAATTTATCATCTTTAAAAAATTCCTGTACTTCAGGCGAATCAAAACCAAGATAAAAAGCTAAAACCATACCATTCTTTATAGGAATACGAGAAATTTTTTCTTTAAAATCTTGTGAATTTTTATAACGAATAATTAGGACTGGAGGCAAACTTTTTCTTTCGACAGACAAAACCCATTGTAAGTAGGTGGCATCAACTAAAATTTTTTCTTTTGCTTGATCATTATCGATTATGAAATAGACGTGGCCAAAATTATTGTCATAGCTCCCGTCCGGACACCTTACCTCATACCCTCTAGTCACTCTACGCACCCGAATATTTTTGTTTTTTAAATACTTGATAAATTTGTCGGTAATTTCACCACAGGACATATGCCCTTTATATGGATCATAACCTCCATCTTTATTATAAATAGTAATTGTACTATAAATATATTGAGCCAAAATGAGAATACTCTTTTCAAAATCTTCTTCATCATCCAAATTAAAAGTTATATCTGGCTTCCTCGCTTCCGTTCTTTGTTTTTCAAACAAATCTTTTTCCCTCCATCTTGGTCTTACATATTCAAGATATGCTTCAATAAATTGTGGTGTTTGCGAAGATTGTTCCCATAGAGTTTTTCTTTCTTTTTTAGGCACAGATTTTATTTGTTTTGCCAAATTATCTCTATACAATTTACTATCAAAAATTGCCATACCAATTAACCTTTTAGTGGTTTAAAACAACTTTTATATCATATTCCAAGAAGTGAAAATAATGTCCCGGATGAGACATTATTCATTTTGCAGGCGCGGTAGGAATCGGACCTACGCTTACGGTTTTGGAGACCGCAGTACTACCATTATACTACGCGCCCATTCAAAAAAGACGAGCTTACACCTCGTCTTTACATCCTACTATTATTTTGTTTGTTTGTGGTCCATATGCGCAGCACATTTTTTGCAAAATTTGCTGAGGGCTAAACGACCCTTAATTCTGGTGTTGAAAGTCGTGTTGTAATTTACCCGACGGCAACCCGTACACTGCATTGGCGCTCTGTTATCTTGCGACATACAATTAAATTTATTGAATGACTTAATTAATTTTTTAAGCTTAAGACCTCTGAGCCGTTGTCGGGATTTGAACCCGAGACCCCCACCTTACCATGGTGGTGCTCTACCAACTGAGCTACAACGGCAATATTCTTTGAAGAACATTCCTTGAAACCGAGCCGCCTGTCGGATTTGAACCGACGACCCACAGTTTACAAAACTGTTGCTCTACCAGCTGAGCTAAGGCGGCGTGACGAAATAAAACTTTTTGGCAAAAGGCAAGCTTTAAAAGCTTGAGTGGGCAGACTAGGATTCGAACCTAGGAAGGCGTAGCCAGCTGATTTACAGTCAGCCCCGTTTGACCGCTTCGGTATCTGCCCAAAACCACTGTTACAAACTCTTTATTTTGTCTTTTAGGACTTCCAATTTTTGGTTATCCGGATTTACCAAACGCAAATCATTATAGGCCTGAAGCGCGGTAGGCTTATCGCCACATATTATAGCAATTTCCGTAAGTAAGTCAAGATACTTAGGATTTTTCGCCTCAAGCTCGAGCGCCTGCATGGTCGCTTCCATGGCAATTTTTGGCTGACCGGACTGTAAAAGCAGCTCAGCCAGGTGGTAAAATCGATGGGACAAAGAATCATTTACTACTACCGCTTGCTCGTAATTGCGTATCGCCTCCGGAATATTTCCTTCCTCCTCAGCAATTTCCGCCAGTTTTACCATTACATTATCATCTTCCGGTGTGAGTTTTAAAAGAAAATTATACGTTTGCTTCGCTTCATTCCACGAAGCTTTGGCAAAATAGGTATCGGCGAGACCCCGGTAAGCGGCAACGGATTTGCGGTTAAGTTTTATAGCAGAAATAAAGATCTCTTCGGCGCGATCAAGTTCTTGATTTTTAAGTGCTTCCCAACCTTCGCGAATTGTTATCGTCAATTTTTCTTCACGTTCAAGTGGTGGCAAAGTTTTATTTTCAGTCGTAAATTTTACGGTTTGCTCATGATGCCACAAACGCTCAATTTTACCCACATACACACGAAATTTAAACTGGATCTTTGCCCAGGTTTTTTGTACTGGCGAAAATCGACCGGCCCAAAACCGGTAGACGACCCTCCCTTGTTCTTCGATACGCTTGCCGATCATTTCTTTTTTCTTGCGGACTTCCTTTTCAAACGGTAGGTTGCTCGGGTCAAGTTGCGCGAGCTGCGGAAACTTGCGCCCCACAATAGTAATAATACCCCCCAGTGCTCCTACCATAACAACCGCTGAAATAAGATAATAAATCATATATTTAAAGGGATGACGTTTCTTTAAGAAAACTCTGCACCAATTTCTTTATTCCTCATTCCTGCTAGTCAGCATACCATATTTAGATTCGAATTGCTTGTTTTAGAGAAATGAAATCTTGATAAAACTGCGTGATACTTTACTCATTTATCTTCATTTGGAGTAACGCCACAAACTGATCTTTCGTAAACGGACCGACCGCTGAAATATACAGACTATCCAGGTTAAAGAGCTGATTGGCCAATTTTTTAATTTGCGCTGGAGTAACTTTTTTAAGTGCGCGCAAATATTGTTGATAACTTAAAATTTCTTCGTTAAACAAAAACTGTTTGCCCGCAAAATCAGCCTGCGCCAAACCGTCTTCGAGTTTAAGCGCCAAACGTCCCATAATCCCGTTCTTGGCATTCTTGAGCTCTTGCTCGCTCACCAGTTCGGTTTTTAGTTTATTAAGTTCCGACAAAATTACTTGATACGCTTCCCCCAGCCGTGTTGGGTCAAGCCCGGCATCGATCGATACTACGCCCGTATCACGAAAACTACTTTGTCCAGCCGATACCGAATAAGCGAGACCTCTTTTTTCCCGCACTTCCACAAACAACCGAGAACTCATCCCACCGCCCAAGATGCTAAGAAGGATTTTAGCTGTGTACTGAGAAGAATTATTATACGCCACACCCGGAAAACCAATAATTATTTTTGCCTGATCCAGCTTGCGCTCGCTCACGGCTATGCGCTCTAAGGTCGGAATATTACCAGTAAACGCAAAACGGCGCAGGTTCTTTTTATAAAAATTAGGTTTGACCGCCGGAACCTTGTTTTGTTCTAACACAAAAGGTTTAAGGAGGGTAACTAATTTATTTTTACGCACATCACCAGCTACCACCAAAATCATACTACTCGGTACGTAATGCGTCTCATAATAATGAAACAGCTCGTCGCGAGAAATAGCTTTTACCGTTTCACTCGACCCACCGATATCAATTCCAAGTGCATGATTACGAAATACTAAACGGTCAAACTGCAAATCAGCTGCCGCACCAGGATCATCATCATACATATGAAGCTCTTCCACAATCGCGCCTTTTTCTTTTTCCACTTCTTCGGCCGGAAATGTGGAGTGAAAAATGATATCGTTTAATAAATCAAAAGCCAACTGTTGTTTTTTACTATCCACTTTAACATAATAGCCCGTATATTCTTTGCCCGTAAATGCATTATACTGCGCGCCAACACTGTCGAGTTCACGCGTAATGTGCACTGACTCGGGGCGTTTGAGCGTACCTTTAAACAGCATATGCTCCACAAAGTGCGACGCCCCGGCGAGCTGAGACTCTTCGTAGCGTGAACCAACCGGAAAAAGTGCCAGCACCGTGGTGGCTTTGGTTCCTTTTAAAGGCAGATGAATAAGGCGAATACCGTTTTTGAGAATTTTAGGTTGCATAAGTTTATTATTTTTCTAAAATTTTTTCTATCTTTTTACCATCAACAGTTTTTTGTAACACCCATATTGTTTCATCTTCGTTTTTTTTCTTTACCAATTTCCAATAATTTTCTTCATCCAGTTGAAGATTTAGTTGGTAACGCTTAGGAATAAGTTTATTTGTTTTTACATGATTTTTTAAATTATTATAACTCATTTCTAGCAATAATGAGACTGGAATTTTTTTTGAGAGTTCCGCTTCATCTCCATCTAGAAGAATTTCTCCACTAACATTAATTTTAACAGTGATTCTTGAATTATTCTTATCAATACTTAAATATCGCAAGACATCATCAATCACCCGATTAATTTCAAAAAACTCAGGCGAATTTAAATTTAACCCTTCTTCTAGTTTTACAACTCTTAATTCAACCATAATTTTAGATAAATTTATTTTTTAAATGCAAAACTAATTCTTCAATATTTATCCTCTCCTGTTGCATCGTATCGCGATCACGTACTGTTACTTTTTTATCCTCCAGGGTTTCAAAATCTACGGTTACACAGTACGGTGTACCAATTTCATCTTGACGACGGTAGCGCTTACCGATGCTTTGTGTTTCGTCGTATTCCACGCTAAAATGCCTGCGCAAATTTTGCGCCAGTTCTTCGGCCACGCCTGAGAGTTCTGGTTTTTTTGACAACGGCAAAACTGCCACTTGGATCGGCGCCAAACATTTCGGAAACTTCATCACTATCCGCGTTTCGGTTTCACCTTCTTTAGCGGTTTTTACCTCTTCTTCGCGGTAGGCTTCGAGTAGCACCACGAGGAGCATGCGATCAATACCAAACGTTGGCTCAATGACATGCGGCAAAAATTTTTCGCCAGTTTCCGGATCCGTATATTTAAGATCTTGCCCACTCACCGCTTCATGGCGCGACAGGTCAAAATCCGTGCGATAGGCTATGCCATGGAGTTCTTTTACCCCAAAAGGATACTTATACTCAATATCGACCGTGCGCTTGCTGTAGTGCGCCCGTTCGCCGTCCGGAATTTCGTGCCAGACGAGGTTTTCCATATTTATCTGCATAATATCTTGCCACCAGCGTTTAATCTCACTTAACCACATCTCAAAAATACTTTCCCAGTCCGAAGGCTTAATAAAATACTCAAACTCCCCGATCTCAAACTCGCGGGTGCGGAAAATAAAATTGCCGGGCGTAATTTCGTTGCGGAAATTTTTACCAATCTGGGCAATACCAAACGGCAAACGACGACGCGTCACCTGTTGCACATTTTTAAAATTCACAAACATACCCCCAGCCGTTTCCGGGCGCAAATATGCAACCGACGAGCTATCTTCGGTAACACCTAAATACGTTTTAAACATCAGATTAAAACTTTTTGGCGGTGTTAATTCGCCCGAGCAATTCGGGCATTTTACATCTTTAAGCGTAACCGGTTTTTCACGGTTATACCCTGGCTCGAGGGATTGCTCTTCGAGAAGATGATCCGATCGAAAACGATGATGGCATGTTTTACATTCTACCAATTCATCGCTAAAATTTTGCAAATGGCCAGACGCTTCCCAGACTTTAGGATTCATAATAATCGCCGTGTCCATCGGCACCATATCACTACGCTCTTGCACAAAAAATTTCCACCAAGCGGTTTTAATGTTTTGCTTTAAAAGATGGCCCAATGGCGCATAATCCCAACTATTCGCAAGCCCACCATAAATTTCGCTGCCAGGAAAAATAAAACCGCGGCGTTTACAGAGTGAAATAATTTTTTCCATTAAATTTACATCTTGCATATGAATATGATTCAAGTTAATCTTTAAAGCGTTTTGTTTCGAGATTAAAAGTCTTTTTTAACACTATTAATTCCTGCGCTAACGGAGGTAATTCTTTGGGATGGCGCTGATCGCGGATATTAAATTCTGACTTAACACCCCTAACCAAAGCTTCTAAAGCAGAATAAGCTTGATAAAACATTAAATCGTCGTCACCAAGACATTCTTCCAAGGTTTTAATCCCTTTAAATGCTCCGACACGATTATCAATTTCCTCAAACCTATCTTTAAAAGAGTTAAAATATGGAATTACCACTCGCCAATCGTCTGGAATACCATTAATTAAATCAGAAAAAACATTTACAGATTTAGATGTCATTTTCTCAACTATTAAATTTCTTACTTTGATTAGCAAATCATAAGAATCCACAGCCACCATATCATCCTCTTTTAAATTTTCCTGCGAAACGGCCTCTCTCTTGGTTCCGGATTTTACTAAAAATCTAACCTCACTTGTTAAAAAATTATCTGTATATTGACGATTTTCTTGAACGCAAACTACGTCAAAAGGTAAATTACAAAATGGTTCTTTGGAAAAAGCTGAAGGCCCAAAATCTCCTTGACCAATTTGAATAGGAACACGTATTGCACCACCATCAGATTGCTGAAAGTTGGTTAATACAAACAAGGTATCGTTGTGCGCAAAAAGCTCGTCTTCATGATCTGCAAATGTCATAGCCCTTTTAGGATTACCTAAAACACTATTTATCATACCTTCTAATTGCCGTGCTCCAGCCATTCCACGTTTTTTCCATTCTTCGCGATATTCTCCATGCCGATCTGGCGGCACTAACTCTAACTTGGTTTCACTCATATACACAAAGTAAATTGAACAAAAAAAGACCTTGCTAAAAGGTCTTGGGTCCCCAAAGGGGAGGTTCCACCCAAGTTCTCTATAAATAGAGCACTCTATAAGTTGTCATCTTGCTCCACAGCGGCCAAGCTGCTTCACAACAAGATACCTCCTAAGCATAGAGAAAAATGATGTTTTTGTCAAACTAAACCAAAATTAAATTTGTTTTATTCCCTTATCTTGGCCAATGCTTTAATAACTCCTCTTTTATTTTTAAACGAATGTCTGGCGGATAAACAATCCGTTTATGGACCAGCGCGTACGATAATTTTTGCGACTGTGCATCATCATTTTGAAAGTCAGAACCTGCAAACTGAACAGGCCTACGATAACGAGGAACTAAATGCCCATGCAAATGTCCTTTGTGTAAATATTCTTCGTTGCCCAATTGCAACTGATTAATCTTGTCCGGTGCAAAAGCTTTGGCGATCGCCTCACGCCAAAGTTTATAGATAACATGTTTTTCCAGAGCCTCTTCATCGGTCATTTCCAGTTCATCAGTGCGATGGGCTTTTAAAACTAACAAAGATCGACCTAAAAAACCTTGCTCCCAATTTAATAGCAATAACCAATAACGAAATTCTTTTATAAAACCGATTTCTTGATCCTTAAAGCTATCAAAACAACCACAAGGACAGAAACGATGATATAAAGATGGTGCGTTGTCGAGCAAAACCATAACCGACTAGCTTTTAACTAAATATTTTGCAATTCTTTTTGAGAATTCAAGTTCCAAATAACTATGCTGTCTTATATGTTTTGAGGTTTACCACCAGTCATTTAGCGAGCTTGAAACGGATAAACTATAATTTTAGGTTTTTTACAAACCCTACTCATTAACTGCAGTTACCCGTGCCCCAAAATAAAGCAAAGCATGTTTCAGTTCTTCCGCTTGCTGCACCGTGTGCACCAAAGCTTGAATCTCTTTCGCGCGATGACTCCAAACTAAAGAAAAATCATTAAGCTCCTCAGCTGTTACAATAGCGGCTAATCCTGGATATTTTATATTGACTATACTTTTATAAAGGGAAAAATCAGGCGGATCAAGTAAGCCGGGTAAATCCTCTAGTAATTTTCCTAACGGAACAGGTTTAGATGATACATGAATTAAGGGCTCAAAAAATTGCGATGGAGTGTATAAACTGCGTGACTTGGGAGGAGGTTGGTTATCGCACCATTCTACTAGTTTTTTTCCTGTTGGAGTCATCAGCAAACTACTTTTACCGCTCAATTCCAAATCATATTTTTTTTGCGACTCATTATAAAGATCCGAAATGTGATTAACTGCTCCATCTAAATCTTTAACCTGTAAATACGTAACAATATCTACAAATGAAGGACCCAGAAGCGTTTCCAAAGCTAAGTGCAAGACATGCAATTGTCTGTTTTTATAATCCTCTTCAGCCTCATCAATAACAATCGGCAATGAAGCTGATAAAATTTCTAAAATTTTTTTCTCACTCCTATCAGCTAGCCACATTTCCCGATATACTGCTTTTAGCCTGAGCAATTTTTGTTCTTTGGATTCAACTTGCGAATCATCAGGTTCGACAGATTTCTCAAGAAATTCCATACTTTTTAAGTATTGTTTTTATTTATAAAATTCACCTGAATTATCCTAGAAAAGCACGTAAACATACCCCCTAATTACACCTTCATTATTTCCTCTTCTTTATTTTTACCAATCTCATCAATCTTATTATTATATTCTTTCACCATTTTATCCAGATCTTCCTGCAAACCGTATTTATCATCTTCCGCAATTTTCTTTTCTTTTTCCGCTTCAACAATGGTTTGTTTAATTTCTTCGCGAACTTTTCGCACCGAAATACGAGCTTGCTCTAATTTTTGCCCCAAAACTTTCGCCAGTTCTCTGCGACGCTCGGTCGTTAAATCCGGGAGAATCAAACGCAGAAGTCGTCCATCATTAACCGGGTTAATCCCCAGGCTCGAATCGCGAATTCCTTTTTCGAGACTCGCCAAAATACTTTTATCCCACGGCTCAATATTAAGCGTCTTAGCATCAGCTACCACAATTGACGCATAATTTTTGAGTGGCTGGCGCGAACCATAGGCTTCGATACTGATATCTTCTACCATTGCGGTTGAGGCACGGCCAGTGCGTAACCCACTTATATCTTGTTTAAAAAAATCAACCACTGCTTCAAAATCTTTTTTATAATCCTGTAAGTTCATATAGAGATAAATTTAAGATTAATTTTCCGGTGAGGTAAAACCCAGGAAAACCGTGCCGGTTTGCGTAGAGTGAACACTCAGCGCGACCGGAATATTACTGCTTGGCATGCGTTTGGTTACCCAACTTTTCCCGCCGTCAATAGTTTTGTAAAGCGTGGAAGCAATCGTGCCATCCCCCAGTGCCGTGCCAGTATAATATATTTCGTTATCGTTTTTTGGATTAAGCGCGAATGCATAGATCTGCACTGATCCAGGAGCTGTAATAAGTTTTACTTCACTCCAGGTTTCGCCCGCATCATCCGAGCGTAAAATTCCGTAGCGCGATACCCAATAAATACGGTTTTTAGTGTTAGAACTGAGTGCTAAGCGGTAAAACTCCTGGGAATAACTAAAGTTATTCAGGCCATTGCGCAAATCAACCCAGGTGGCACCACTATCATCCGAGCGATACAAACCATTCTTTTGGCTCGCCACGTAAATTCGCCCAGGCGTAAGCGGATCAACCGTTAAAGATTGCAGTGTAAACGGAAAACGCTTCACTACACGCCAGCTTACTCCCGCATCCTGACTCGCCAATATATCACCGTTAATCAGTGCCCCGTAAATTCGCGAGGAATTGGTAGAATCAATCGATATAGCTACCAACCGTTCACCAGCTCGAGGTTCGTTGTACGACAATTTCCAAGTTCGTCCACAATCTTCGGTCTTATAAATTCTCGGCCCATCACTCACATAAATCGTACACTTACTAGCAGGATCAACCGCGAGCGCGTAAATAAACCGCTGGTCAAACTGCTTAAACGATTGCCAGGTTTCACCGTTATCATAGGTATAGTATAAACCCTGCCCCCGACTTCCGAGGTACAAAGTATTTGGGTCGCTCGGATCATTAAATAACCGATAAACATTAATGTTCGTTAAACTTAAAATTTGCTTCGCGGTCGGGTAAGACACCACCGCTTTCCATGTTTCCGCTTTATCATCAGATCGAAATACCCCCACCGGGCCAGCCGTACCACTGTTTACTTTAATACAACTCGCGCCCATAAACACTACCCCAAGCATTAACAGCGAAAAAGATGCAATTCTTTTAAACATAAACTAAATAAATTTTACACTGTAAGTAAAATATTTTCTAAAATTAAACGAGGCTGCACGTTCATGCCCAATAATTTTTGACCTTTCATAAGCGCATCAATAATATTAATATGTTTTAAAGAATTATAAGTTTGATTATTATTTATTTCATTCATATATTTGGCGCGCTCGGCCGTCATCCACACCTCCATTACCCCAACCAAATTATCTCTCATATCAACCAGGTCGCTCTTATCACTTACCAACTTTTCAATTGCCTTAAATCGCTCCGCGAGGGTACGACCACTCATATGTTCCCACTCTTTACTTTGAGACAGAAATTCATCATACTCTTCAGGCGACTCAAGCCAGTTGAGCGCGCGACCAATTCGTCCAGCACAATTTTTTGCTAATTCCTCAACTAATTTTTGCTCCGTTTCTCGCGACACTAGCGCTTCCTCAATAACTTTTTCTGGCACGACGGAAAAATGAAAGTTTTGACAACGAGATAACACTGTGGGCAAAACCATATTTTCGTCCGCAATGATGAGAAAAATGATGGTATCTTTGGCTGGCTCTTCTAGAGCCTTAAGCAGTGCATTCGAAGCTTCCTCGTTCATGCGTTCCGCGTCATCAATAATTACAATCTTTTTACCACCCAGCCATGGCCGGTTTAAAATTTTTTCCTTTATTTCGCGAGCTTGGGCTACGGTAATATCTTTTTTGAGCTTCTGTGTTTTTTCATCAACACTGCGTCCGAAGCAAGAAAAATCCGGACAACGAGGCAAATCTTTTAGTGCTAAACCAAGTATTTTTGCGGCCAAATCTTGAGCAAGGGATTTTTTTCCAATTTCGCTCGGTCCAATAAATGCGTACGCATGATGAAATTCTTGGCTTTTTATGACCTGTGCAAAAAACTGCTGTATCCGTGTATGGCCAAAAATCATATAGCCTATAGTAACAAAACTGAGTAAGTTTAGCAAACTTTTTTACGCTATTTCAAACACACCCAATTTTAAATTTTAACAAATATTTTTCCCATACATTCCTCATACTTTAAACAAAAATTGTGGAGAATTGCTTCTTTCTCCTCAATAGTCATCAAACCGACTACTCGAGTGTCAGGAATGACTAATAAAGTATTAAACGTTTGTAAAATAGGCCGAGCTGTATTTATTTTTGTTTCAACGAGTTTATAATCTTGCGTCACTGAATAATATTCATATTGCTTAGCAAAGAATAAACTCCATTTAGCCAATTCATTGTAAACTTCGACCGCTTTGCGCAATAAACTCTTTTCAATATTTACATTTTCTCCTGTCAAAAGACTATCAAAAAATCCCAAAAAGCGTTCAAATTTTTTATGTTCATTTACAAAAGTCCGTAATTTCTTCTTAAAATCTTTATTTTCCATTTCACGAGATTGAAGGATAATACTTGAGCTAACTGATTCTAGCCACCATCTCATCTCTGAAAAACTCATAAAAACTATTTTGTGGCTAAAATACTGCGTTTATAACTTTCCAAATTTTCAAGAGCAATACCCGTACCTTTTACCACGCACAAGAGCGGATCCTCGGCCATATACGTCGGTACCCCGGTAGCGTTAGCAATTAACTCATCAAGATTCCGCAATTGGCTGGAACCACCGGAAATAATAATACCTTTATTCATCACATCCGCCGAGAGTTCCGGTGGCGTATTATGAAGCACATCTTTTATAGCATCAAGCAAAATTTCCAAGTCATGCTGCAGTGCTTCGGTCGTGTCATCCGAATTCACGGAAATAATTCTAGGCAATCCTGTAATCATATCACGCCCTTTTACCTCAACCGTAAGT
>CAZQNF010000012.1:0-3954 GCA_964594675.1 uncultured Gammaproteobacteria bacterium
TAGAGCGCGTCACTGATAATGACGAGGTCTGAGGTTCGATTCCTCAATCGCCCACAATAAACAGAGATAAAAATCTCTGTTTTTTATTCCTGTCATTTAAATTATTGTACCATTTGCCAGAACCTGTTTTGTGCAGTATAATTACCCTTATTTACAAGAAATTTTTTATGGTTAATCAAGATGCTATGCCCGAACTTGAGCGCAAACAAAATATAAAAAATGGAGCTTGGGAAATGGCGAAAGTCCTTATTCTCGCCGCTATTACCGTATTTATCGTACGCACTTTTTTGTTTAAGCCGTTTTCAGTATTGGGTGCATCCATGGAACCAAATTTTGAGAATAAGCAGTATCTTATTGTTGATGAACTCACTTATCGCTTTGAAGCGCCAAAACGTGGCGATGTCGTGGTGTTTCGCCCACCGAATGATGAGAAAGAATTTTATCTCAAACGAATTATTGGTTTGCCAGGCGAGCGAATTGATATCCGAGAAGGAAAAATTACTATCTTTAATTCCGCTCATCCGGAGGGTATAGTGCTTGAAGAGTCCTATTTACCAGGGGATCTCGCAACACTTGGAGTGGTAAATACGACTCTTGGCGAGAATCATTATTTCGTACTTGGCGATAATCGTCCAAATAGTCTTGATTCTCGACGGTTTGGGGCGATTGATAAAAGTGCTATTATCGGTCGCGTCTGGATTCGAGGTCTTCCTTTTTCCAAAGTCGGCATTATTCAAACACCCAATTTCAATTTCTAAAAATATATTATGAAAACTGATAAAAAGCCCAAAGCAGTCGCTGTAGAAAGTAAAACTAAAAAAGTTGAAGCGCCAAAAACTGCAGAAAAACCTAAAAAAACATACCAAGTTCTGCGTGGAATGCATGATATTTTGCCGGATGAAGAAAAATATTGGAAGAAAATTTTACGTGCTACCGAGAACGTAGCTGAGTATTTTAAATTTGGTCGCGTTATTACCCCAACTCTTGAGGAAGCCAGTTTATTTATCCGCTCAGTTGGCAAAGGCACGGATATCGTAGAAAAAGAAATGTATGTTTTTGAAGATCGTGATGGCACCAAAGTAGCGTTGCGTCCGGAGGGAACGGCTTCAGCGGCTCGTGCATATATTGGCAACGGTTTCTGGAATGAAATGCAGCCAATTAAGTTTTGGTATGTGCAGCCAATGTTTCGCCATGAGCGTCCACAAGCTGGGCGCTATCGCGAGCACTACCAAGCAGGTTTTGAAAGTTTTGGAATTAAAGATCCGGCGGTTGATGCGGAGATTATTTTACTGGGCTACAATGTTTTTCAGGATTTAGGTTTGCCGGTTACGGTGTCGGTAAATAGTATAGGTAATACCGAAGACCGTAATCGTTACAAAGCTGAACTTACCAATTATTACCGCAGCAAACGTAGTTATCTTTGTGAAGATTGTAAAATGCGTCTCACCAAAAATCCACTGCGACTTTTAGATTGTAAAGAAGAAAGTTGCCAACCAATCAAAGAAGAAGCTCCGCAAATTATTGATTGGCTCTCGGAAGAATCAAAAAAATATTTCATGAAAGTGCTGGAATTTTTGGATGAACTCAGTATTCCGTATAATTTGGCTCCAACTTTGGTGCGAGGTCTTGATTATTATACTGACACCATCTTTGAATTTTATCCAACGGAAGATCCATCGTCCGCGCTTGGTGGTGGCGGTCGGTACGATTTATTGGTAGAAGAACTGGGCGGAAAAGCAACTCCAGCCGCTGGTGCGGGTTTTGGGATTGAACGAATTGTGTTGGCACTTAAAAATCAGGAACAAAAAGAGGGAGGTAAAGTTTTGGTAGACAAGACTGATGTTTTCTTTGCCCAAATTGGCGAAGAGGCGAAACGCCGAGCGCTCAGAATTATGAATGATTTGCGCCACAGTGGAATTAAGATTGGATTTAACTTTTTCAAAAGCTCGCTTAAAAATCAGTTAGAACTCGCCAATAGTGTGGCAGCTCCGTATGTGCTTATTTTGGGGCAAAAAGAAGTGCAGGACAAGACCATTATCATTCGTGATATGGAATCGGGGGTGCAAGAAATTATCGATCAGAAAAAAATTGAAAGTATTCTGAAGAAAAAATTACAATTCCCATCATAATTTCTTCTGTATCTAAGCGAAAAAAATACTGTTGACGGAAGTTTGTAGTAAAGGTATAATTTGCAGTATCTTATTTAAGATAATTCTTAGAAACGGAGGTGACTTTTGTGGATGGACTAAAACGCAAAAAAAATGAATCTTTTGAATCCTTTATGCGACGCGTAAAGCGAGCTTGGGTTTCATCAGGACGAGTCAAACAAGTCAAAAAGAAACAATACTTTGATCCGGGTAAAGGAAAAAATATGATGAGAAAAAGTGCTCTACATCGTTTGGATGTAGCTGGCAAAATCGCTTATCTGAAAAAAACCGGAAAACTCAAAGAAGAACCAGGCCGCGGCGGGTTCAAAAAATAAATTTAATCCTTTCTTATTTTCCATTGTCCCATGCTTCAGTGGATGTATAGAAAATTTATCAGTAAAGAAGGAACTTCGGCTCGAGTATTCATTATACTTACTGGAGTTCTTTCTTTACTTTTTATTTTTTCTGCGACAATTTCTCTCGCCCAAACTTCGGTGAGCGAAGGTGTGAATGTTATTCAAGATTCAGTTGGTCTCTCAGCGCGTGATCCCCGCGAAATTGTGGCCACCATTATTAAATATGCCCTGACCGTTTTGGGTATTATTTTGGTTATTATTATTATCTATGGCGGCTGGTTGTACATGACTTCAGCAGGTCAGCAAGAAAAAGTGGATCAGGCGAAAAAAGTTTTAGTAAACGCAGTGATCGGTCTGGTTATAATTCTTTTGTCGTATGCAATAGTGATCTTTATTGCTCGTCTTTTAGGTATTGGTGTGACGAGCAATAATGGTGACGGTGTAAATAATGGAGGTATTGGTCAAGTAGATGTTGGGAATTTTTCCGGCAGTGGAGCTCTCGGCGGAATTATTAAGGATCATTATCCAGCTCGTGGACAAACCGATGTCGCGCGTAATACCAAGATTATTATCAGTTTCCGTAAACCAATTCGTTTATCAAGCTTTATAAAAAATACTAACAATTCTTTTGATAAAGATAACAACCCGATTTTGGGAGATTGTCTCAATATTGGAGCGAATATGGATTGGCAAAAGGATTGTGATAGTCTGGTTTTAGACGATAGTCATATCAGTATTAAGCGATCAGATAATGGTCAGGCAATAACCGGCGCTACGGTACTTGCCACGCTTGATGGTGGCAAAGCGTATACAATTGTCCTACGCCCTTATGATTATTTGGGAAGTAGTTCAGAAAAAATAGGGTATAAAGTACGTTTAGGATCAGCACTTTTGCTTGATGATGAGAGTAAAAATACGCCAATCTTAGGTTCTGGTAATAACAGTTATTATGAATGGCAGTTTACCTGTAGTACGGCTCTTGATACGTTGCCGCCAACCGTAACCAGTATTTTTCCGGGCAGTAATGCGACCGAAGCCAAAAATAGCGTTATCCAGATTAATTTTAGTAAACCCATGGATCCTTCAGGTATTCAGGGCGAATTTCAAGATGCACAAAATAGCTATGTGCTGCAGGGTGGAAATATTTTACTTCGCAGTGGTGCTAGTAAGATTCCGGTTGGGTCATTTCAACTGACGAACGGCTACCAAACCCTTGAATTTAATTCACGTCAAGAATGCGGACTCAATGCGTGTGGTGATAAAATTTATTGTTTGTCGGTCTGTGACAAGCCAGGAGCTAGTTGTACTCAAGATCAATATGAAACCGTCGTCAAGGCTGGCAAAACATTTAGCGCTTCCTCGTTTGAATCTATTCCTTTTTCCGGAGCTATGGATACAGCCGGCAATGCTCTTGATGGTAATAAGAACGGGAAAGTTGAAGTAATTCCAAG
>CAZQNF010000012.1:3964-11642 GCA_964594675.1 uncultured Gammaproteobacteria bacterium
ATGGCCGCTGCTCGAAGCCGCGATCAAGGACAACATCATCGCCGACTTCCCGGTGATCAACAAGAGCCTGATAACTTTTATTGGAAATTTACTTTAAAAAATGAGATAGATAATACGGCTCCGTATCTTGAACAAGTTACACCAGGCCTTGATGCAGAAAATATTGCCCCCAATACTCCTTGGACCATGCTCTTTAGTAAGCGTATGCGCTCTGATTCTTTGTACCAAATTGCTTTGCAAGAGAAACCAGCTCAGGTTACGCCAATCTGCGTGGCACCACGAGCCAGTTTCAATAGTGATAATTCAACTTTGGTAAATATGCTACACTGTTCATTTATTGATACGGCACGCCATTATTACTTCCCAGTTGTTCCTTCAACCGTACAGGATGTTAATTATAACTGTTTTTATCCAGGCAAAGGACCGGGTGGAGCGAGTGAAGTAAATAAGCATCTCAAAGAATCATCGGTGTGTGGGAAAAACGGTGAAAATTGTTGTGCGACAGATGCCCAAGGCAAAACTTTTTGTTGTAATGGTCTTACCGATGATCAGTCCAAAGAAACATGTTTGAAACACTTGACTAGCATTAGTCTTTAAATACTTTTTCCATGAAAAATACCCAGCTTAAAAAAATAGGTTTTTTATTCTTGGGAGCTTTTCTCGCACTGGGTTTATTTGCTGCCACGGCTGCTCTCGCTCAAACAGTTGATGCCGGACTTGATGCCGCAGCGGCCACGGGCTTATCTGGCGGAGATATTCGTGTAACGATAGCCAATATTATTCGTTATTTTTTGGGTTTTCTGGGCATAGTTACGGTTGTAGTTATTTTATACGGTGGTTTTGAATATATGCGTTCGGCTGGAGAGGAAGAGCGAGTTAAGCGAGCAAAAAGTATTTTGGTGAATGCGGCGATTGGTCTGGTTATTATTCTGTCGTCGTTTGCTATTACTAGTTATATTATAAAAACCTTGCTCGCGGCCACTGGAACTACATCCCTTGCAGCTCATTGTAGTAATGGGGTTATAGATGGGGGAGAAACCAATATTGATTGTGGCGGCGAATGCGGAGTGTGTGGTAGTGGCAATGGTGGCTCGTTTAGTGATGTTCCGTCGAGTGGCTTTTCGCAGAATATTTTTACGGTAAAAAGCGTACCGGTCGCTGGCGATATGTGTGTCCGCAATGCTCAGGTCGCCGTGGCTTTCAGTAAAAATGTTGATCTCAAAACACTGAACACTAATCTCCAGGTCTTAAAAAAAGATAATAATATGGCGGTGCCAGGGGACTGGAAATATAATGGAAAAAACACGGTGGCGGTTTTTGTGCCGCAAGGAAGTTGTGCTCCGGAAGCAGGAAACGATTGTTTGACACCGAAAACAAACTATATTTTAACATTTAAAAATCCGTCCCAAATTAAAAGTCAGGATGGATTAACGCTCCAATGTAGTGGGAAACCTGGTTGCGCCAGTGTTGAATTTTCTTCGGGCGAAAGTGTTGATCGCACGCCGCCAACAGTTTCTATTATGTCGCCGGCTGATGGAGCGTCAATAATTCCGTCTCCATTTACGCCGGTGCGAATTTCGGTAAATGATGATACCGGCATCCAAAACGTTAATTTGTTTGAAGGCGATGCCATTATTGGCAGTGAGACCTTTGGGAGTTGTCAAAAAACTGCCTTGGTAAATATTAATTGGCCAACTCTTAATTTGAAATCTGGGAGCTATAATCTTGAAGCCCTGAGTTTAGATTCGGCTGGACAAAAAGGAAATAAGGCGATTCAGGTTAAAGTGCGTCCTGGTCATTGCTTTAACAATGTCCTCGAAACTGAGCTCGGCGAAATTGAAAAAGGTCCGATTGCTTGCGGCGGCGAATGTGGGAGTTGCGCAGCGGCTTTGTGTAAAGATGGGAGCGAATGTAGTAGTGGATTTTGTGAGGGTGCTGTAAATGGTGGTGCTGGAAAATGCAGCGCTAAACTCCAGATCCAAACTATCAGTCCATCTGCTGGAGCCGTAGGGAGTTATATTACAGTAAGTGGCTACTATTTTGGGCAAGCCAAAGGAAAAGTCTTTTTTTCTCGCGTACAAAATCCAGATCCTTTAAAAAGAGGTGATTGGGTGGAGGCAGTTTACCCAAGTTGCGCTGGTAATGTGGGTATGTGGAACAGCGAACAAGCCGTAGTTGAAGTGCCTAAAGACGCAGTAAATGGCCCGGTGATTATTTTTAATACTACAGAAAAAGATTCTGATGCTACGAACGATGGTTGGGGGCCAAAAATTAGTGATTTTGAAATTACTAGCCAAGTGCGACCAAGTATTTGCGGTATTAATCCGAGCTCTGGAGTATTTGGGGCGGGTGTTCAAATTTTTGGTAAAAATTTTGGGCTTTTAGATAGTGATAAAAAAATGGTCTGGTTTAATACCACTAAAACCGATGTATCCTTAAATAATTGGACGGATAGTTTTATAAATACCACGGTGCCATTTATAGACTCCGGACGTTCCAGTGTTAAAGTTCTCAGCGCGACCGGAGAAAGTAATAGTGTTTTATTTGACGTGGTAAAAGGCCAGGATGAAAGCTTGCCGCTTATTTCCAACGTTTCTCCAGTGAGCGGTGGGGCTGGTGAGTATATTCATATTAGTGGTAAAAATTTTGGTACTCAAATTGGAGCGGTGTGGTTTAAGGCGAGCTCAGCGAGTGAAGCTATTTTGGGTGATTTTACGTTTCCGGCTGATTGCGGAACAGACTATTGGAAGAGTCAAGGTATAATAGTAAAGTTTCCAAAAAATAAAGGCCAGATCGGAACGAAATATTTTATCCAGGTAAAAACAGCAGATAATAAAATTAGTTCTCTTGATAAAAACACTACATTTACTCTCACGAACGATTTACCGCAGCCGGGAATTTGTAAAATTTCTCCTATTTCAGGTACCGTACCTTTTGCTGCTGGAAAAAATATCACCCTTTCGGGAGAATATTTTGGCGATAATCCAACGGTATATTTGTGGCAAACTGGTTCTTCCCCTTCCACAACTCAAGGCCGTTTTCCGATCGCTAAAAAAGATTTGTTGGTGAACTCTGATACACTTTTAAAAATTTCTCCACCAGCTAGTTTAGTAACAGGACCGGTCGTGGTACAGGCGAATAATAAACTCAGTAATTCGGTAAATTTTTCAGTTAGCGATTGTACGAAAAATAATAACACCTGTGGTGTCGAAGGATATAAATGCTGCGCCGCTGGGGCAGATAGAGGGCTTTGTAAACCTGGTAATGAGCAGTGTGAGGGGGCCAAGAATGAATCTGGTTATATCTGGCGTTTTGCCACTAAAACTCTGCCCATCATCCCTCGAGTGGTAGAACGTTGTGACGCTAGTACAGATCTTGGAAAAAATTTACCATCACCATCACCAAGTATTCTTTGGGACAAGGATGCTCAAGCTGAGGCTCACCAAGTCTGTAGGAGTGCCGCTGTAACAGTAGAATTTAGTACTCCACTAGATCAAAAAACTTTGAAGGCTGATTCGGTTTATATCCAAAAGTGTTCCAATATCGATAACAAAAATACTTGTCTTAATCCAACCGCGGTCAATATAAGTCCTGGTAGTTTCACTTTAAAAACTGCTTCAAAAAATGCTGAGGCTATAACCCAGTATTTAGAAATAACCAATAGTTCCGGTCGCTGGGATGAAAATTCTTGGTACCAAGTAGTTTTAACAAAAAATATAAAATCACTCAGCGCCTCGGGGGCTGTTAGTTTAGCGGCTGATAAACCATGTTCTAATCAAAATTCAGCCTATTGTTTTGCGTTTAAAACTGGAACAAATGATTGTCGTGTCAAAGCAGTGGTTGTGACTCCGTATACTTATTGGACTCAAATTTTAGAAGCACCGATGAAAGCGAGATCTGCTTCTGGGGAAGAAAGCGAACTTCGTTATTATGGTCATGGACTTACCGATCAGCACTGTATCATGATGGATATGGGTGCGTTCAGTTGGAATTGGAAATCACAGAATAAAGTCTATGCCGATATCTATGCTTCAGCCAATCTGCCCTCAGTTCAGGTTTCGGCTTTATCAAATACCGCTGGAATTGGCTTAACGAATCCGGATAATGCTGTAAATATTCAAACGACTGCTTCTTTGGGAAATAACGCTTATACTGGAGTGAGTCCTTTAACGATTAATTTAAATGAGCCAACCGTCCTTGATTACTGGCCAAAATGTCTTGAGGCATGTACCAATGCGGAAGTGGGAGTGAAGTTTAATACCACTCTTTCTAGTCATAATTTGCCAGGTGGAGCGGTTGATGGAGCAGTCCGACTTTGGAAATGCCAAGATGAAAATTGTCAGAATAAAACAAGTGTTCTTAGTCCTAACGAGGTCTTACTTGATCCAACAAGTAACTACACCATTCTTAAATTGGCTAATACTCAGTCTGGTTCTTTAGAGCTTGAGCCAAATTCTTTATATCAAGTGGCGTTGTCAGCTACCAGTACAGACACCCAGAATCCGCAGCTTTTGTGGTCAGCGGCCAAATATGGTGACCCAACCACGATCAGCCGTCCTTTCAAACAAGCCTTTACTTGGCGTTTCCGGACTAAGAAAGATCGTTGTCGCATTGACCGGGCTGATGTTAGTCCTGATGTTTATAATGCTAGTTCGCTGCAGGAAAAAGCTGTGTATAGTGTAGATGGGTATTCGTCTCCGGATAGTTGCAGTGCGACTGGTCAGAAATTGAATGCCTGGAGTGTTAATTGGAATTGGAGTTCGTCAAATGTAAAAGTAGCTGCCGTTACTCCGTTTAATACTCAAGGAAAAAATTCTGACTGTACCAACCAATGTCTGCGCAAAGGCAGTGATATTACAGCCGATAAATCAGCACCGGTTGCTTTATGCGGCAATGGTATTATAGAAGCTGGTGAAGACTGCGATGGTCCAAGCAAGGAAAAAGGTTGTAGTCTAGATTGTCGGTTTTTAGGAAATACTTCCGCAACATGTGGCAATGGCGTGGTAGAAGCAAATTTGGGTGAAGCGTGTGACCCTAAAGACTCTAAAACCAACCAGGGCTGTTCGAGTGATTGTCGGCATAATGGATCGAGTAAATCAACCTCTGCCCAAGATGTAAACAGTTCTATTTGCGGTAATGGATTGGTTGGTAATGGAGAGGATTGTGACCTGGGTATTTCCTCGAGTATTACGAATCCTACTTCGGCCTTAAATTGTTCGGATAAATGTTTGCATACCGGAGTAACTTTATCAAAAAAATGGTGTAGTGATAATAAAATTAATCATGGGGGTTTTCCAATTGACACGTATAACACGGCCTGCGCTAAGAGCTTTAGTCAGTGTGGTGATAAAATCCAAACTCCTGACGAAGATCCGGGGTGTGATACTATGCAGGGCTGGAACAATACTCTTTGCACAAGCAGTTGTGTTCTTAAGAAATCATCCGAGTGTGTTCAGGGTCAAGAAGGATGTAGCGCGAGTGGGCAATTACTTGGTTCATCACTAAGTTATTCAGTGCCTTCAGTTTGTGGCGATGGAAAAATTGGAAAAGGTGAACAGGGTTTTTGCGAAACTGGTTTTGATAGTAAACGAGTCGGCTTAACTGATCCGTGGGTTTTGGTTACTGGGATTGGACAAGGGGACGCATCTGGAGTTCCGCCAACTCAGACTAGTAGCATTAAAGCCAGTGTTAGTGATAATGCCCGCAGCATTAGTGGAAACGGTGATTACAATATTACTTGTGGCTATAAAACTTCCCAGGAATGTCAGAGTGCCTTTGGAGATGGGTATGGTGTCGGGAAAAACGGCTGTTGTTATGCTGCGACAAAATTAGTTTCAACCTATCCACTCAATAATACTTCGGCAGTTTGTCCAAATTCCTATATTGAAGCGGTTTTTGATAAAAAGATTGACCCCATGTCAATTAATGGGAATATCATATTGGCCAAAGGTACTGCAGCTAGTACGTGTGATGGTGGTTTAGAAGATGTTACTTCATTAGTTGTGAGTGCTAATTTGCAGAATAATAATGATATATCTTTAGCTCAAAGAATTTTTGCTTCAGTAAAAGGGTTTGTAAAAAGTCTTTTTGGTGGAGATGAGGCAGTAGCCGTCGGTGAGAATATTAAAAAATGGTGTGCGGGCCAGGATGTAATAAGTGCCCAACTTGTTGATGCTGGATCAGCTACCTCAACTTCAAAAATTCTTATCAATCTTACAAAGCCCTTAAGCTTGTCAAGCGATTATTTGGTAGTTTTAAAGAATGGTATAAAAAATACACTGGGTGTTCCGGTACAGGCTGCTTCAGGAAAAGAGGTAAGTTGGAAATTTTCTACGAATAGTAAAATTTGTGAAATAACTTCTTCAGAAGTTGTTCCAAGCACCTGGTCCTTCTCGATGAGTGGAGCGTCTACAACTTTGCAAGCCATTGCTAAAGATGAGTCAAGTCGTCTTATTCAACCAATTCCAACATTCTACGATTGGAATTTTGCCTGGGGTCCAGGTAATAATCCGTATGTAAGTCTGCAAAATACTTCTTCCAGCTTAAATACCATTACTGCCCAAAATCGCAACGGTGAAATAGATTTGCGTGCTTCGGCCAATGTTACGGTTAATCAATTTAGTGCGAGCAAAGGACTTGTTGCAACCGGACGCTCGCATGTGGTGGTATTTTTATGTGAAAATCCTTGGCCACCTAAGCAAATTACCGTTGAAAATAAAGGCTCATATACTATTTTTCCCTATGAAGACAAGGTTGGTAATAATGATGGGTTTAATTTAGGTGCCAATTTATTCGATAATAGTGCTTTACCAGCTTCGCAAGCAGTCAACGATGGTTATTTTAACTTTAGTACCTACTATTGTGCTGATAAGGGAAGTGTTGGTACAGATGATGATTTGCCGTATTTGCGCCCAACTGTTCAGGTGGCAAATAATATTGTTTCGTCCGCTTCTTCTTTAAAACGGTTCTTGTTTACGAACGAAAAAAATTCTGATGCGATTGGTGTTCAGGTCTTTCCAAATCCTAATCATCTAACACTTGAGCAGTGGTATGCCAGCGATAAATCATCAGGAGGTCAAGGTTTTGTAGGCAATACCCAAAAAATTACCATTGATGGCTACAGTGCTATTCGCGATCAAAATAATATTTATTTGGATGCTCTTAACTATTCAGATGTTTCAAAGAATCTTTATACGAACATTTATCTGTTTAGTATTAACGCCAATGCCAGTAATGATACGCGCCAGGTTTTTAATCAGTTGGTGCAAAATATTAAATTTAATATTAATCTTAGTAACTACCGATACTGTGGTAAAGATGCTAATAATCCGGGTTTTGTAACCGCCTGTAATTCTGATTTGGATTGTTCAAGTGGTGAAGTTTGTTCAGCTCAGATTGATAAAATAAAACGCAATTATGGTCGTCTTAGAGATATGAGTGCGGTGGGGGCTTTGCTGCAAAATTACGCGTCAAATCATAATGGGAGTTATCCAGATCTTAAAGAAGGAACGTATCTGAGTGGCCAAACCTTAAGTTCTTGGCCATCATGGGGAGTACTTGGCAATGCTCTAGGTTCTGGTTTACCGCTTGATCCTATTAATAATTTGTCACGCGCGGGTACCTGTTCCAAAACTCTCAACCGTTTTTGTACGGCCGATAGCATGTGTCCGAACACAGA
>CAZQNF010000012.1:11652-14516 GCA_964594675.1 uncultured Gammaproteobacteria bacterium
CATGTGTTATTCATGATCCGATTACGGGCTGGAGTGTACAGGATAGACGTTTTAGTTTTGCCTGTTCGGCTTCATCCTATGCGTATCGATATATTACAAATACCAATAGTGGGTATACTTTTAGGTCGCATTTTGAAAATCCGGGTTTTGAGATTAGTAATTTAAGTAACTTTGAAAAAGGTTTTGCTCCATCCGAACATTTTGTGCTCCATGATCCTGCGGGTATTTGTAATCAGGATCAGGAAATTTCTACTTTAAACCAAGGAACGTGCGGGGACGGACAGCTCAACCTTAATAAAGGCGAGCAGTGTGATCCCCCGGGTAAGACTCGCTATGGGGCTTGTTCTGTGGATCAGACAAATAAAGTAAAAGTTGATGTTTGTAACGCAAGTTGCCAGTGGGTGCCGGCAACCACACCATTTGTGGAATGCTCGGCTTTAAGTAAATGTGGTAACGGAACTGTGGAGGCTGGTGAACAATGTGATGACGGCAGTTTGAATGGCCGATATAATCATTGTAGCGCTAAGTGTACGCTTACTTCTGAATTGGGAATGTGTGGCGACGGCAGTATTCAAAAGACCTATGAATCTTGTGATGTTACGAGCGGTTTAAACGGCAAACAAGGTTGGTGTTTGGGTGGCGTGCAAAACGGTCAAGGATGTAATGCGGATCGCGAATGTAATATAATAAGCGGAAAATACTATGCTTTGGGCGGTGTTTGTAAGGTGCTCGGTGCGACCCGGGTAAGATACGCAGCTACTCAAGAAAATTCTTGCAATTGGGATTGTCAGTCACGCGGACCATATTGTGGCGATGGAACGGTACAAAGTGAATTTGGTGAAGAGTGTGAAATTGATCAAACTTGTACTATTGATGGACAAAAAGGAAATCGCAGATGCAATGTAGCTACCTGTAAATGGGCTGACCCGATTGTAACTGCTTGGTGGAAGCTTGATTCCGCAACTTTAAATAATGAGGTGATTAGCTATCTGGGAACTCCTGGCGAAGCGGCCACCTGTTCTGGAGATAATTGTCCGGAATCTGTAGGAGGTAAATTAAACAGCGCAGTGTCCTTTAAAGGAAATCAATCTTTGGTGATAAATAATCCGGTAAGTTTAGATTTAGATAATAAAGCTTGGTATGGTGCCCAAAGCCAATTGAGCTTATTAGCTTGGGTAAAGTCTGGTCCTACCAATTCTGACCAGGAAGTTCGTCGCATCGTACTTTCAAAACAACGATCCAAAAATTCTAAAGAGGATAGCAAAGAAAAAGCTTATTTGGTGAGTTACTTTGTTAAAGGTGATAAAGTTGTTGCCTTAGAGTTTACTGCTTTGCGCGGTAGTTTAGGTAATACTCGAGCAAATTTAAGTGAACCGTTTAATGTAAATGAGTGGCATCAAATTGGTTTTGTGGTTGGCTATGGTAGTGATGGAACTTATCAATTTAGAGTTTACGTTGATGGTAAACCAGCAGCTTATGACAAAGGTGATGATGATATAAATGTAATGCCTGCAGAGAGTACTGGTGTTTCGCTCGCCAAAATTGGAGGAAGCGAGGGAATGATTGATGATCTTAAGGTATATAATCGCTTCCTCAGCGATGCGGAAATTGCTCAGGATAATCAAAGTGGTTATTACTGTGCTCCAGGAAGCGCTGGTCAAGCGGTTGCGACTAATAACCCTCGTTGCGGTGATGCTAAAGTGGACGAAGGCGAAGCGTGTGATAAGGGGGGAAATAATGGAATAAAGTGCAGTGCGTCTTATGGTAAATCTTGCACCTACTGCTCTTTTGATTGTAAGAATATTATTGATGTAAGGCCAAATCAGTATTGTGGTAATGGAATTATAGAGGCAAATGAGGTATGCGACACCGATCCAAATGATCAAAGTATTATTTATGCAGCCATATCAGATACAACATCTACAGAAAAAATTCTCAATCAAACCCATAATGGTTTTAAAGTGCAAACTTGTTCTAATGAACTGCAAGATCCTTATTCGCTTAAAAAAGGTGCTAAGCAGTGCGTAGCCAATTGTACAGCTATTCAGTCTAACTGTGTACAATGCGGTTTTGATTCTAAATCGAAAGCTACTGTAACCGGAAATATGATTAACGTAGTTGCTCCAGATTCAACTAATCCTTTATTGGGTATTGCGGGAGGTTTGCCAAAACTTGAGCTTTATATTTCAACTCAAATTGACCCGCTTAGTTTAGTTGGTAAAAAATATTGGCGAGCAACTACAGGGAATGCTTATTACTTACGACCGCCGACCGAAGATGGGTTTATTTCTAATAATTACGCTACCCTCAATAGCAGTGCTATTTGTTCATCTGGCGAGGCCCCGGTTTATTCGCTGCGAGTTAACTCTGACCCAAAACATCAGTTTGCTTTCCCGATTTATCCACAACCGCAAGACTGGCAATATGATCTATTGTTGTCGCCAGTCATTAATCAAAATATTCGCCCGGATGATATCCGTGTCGTTATTAGTTGGAAAAGTAGTGCAGATTTTAACCCGGGATTTATGACTCTCTTAAACAGTAATCCAGCTGTAGAAGGACCTGGGCTTAAAATTACTGCGAGTCCAAGTTATTACACTAGTGCGCCGCAGCAAGGAATCTGGTATCATGGATATAAAGGAATTGGAACGAAAAATAATGTAGAAACTTTCACTATCAATACCGGTAGTTCGCAAGACGGTACAAATATGACTGATGATGAGTATTTATTCTACATCCGAACTGCCGATGGTTCGCCGATTAGAAATTATAAAAATAATTCTCTGTTAAAAGTAGAAGTATATTTTCCCGAAGATGATACGAATAGACAGCATTTTGCCAATCCTAGTCTTGTGTACAATTTC
>CAZQNF010000013.1:0-13693 GCA_964594675.1 uncultured Gammaproteobacteria bacterium
AATTAACTATTTTAATTGTGGTTTTGAGTATTGTTACCTTCATTATAGTAGCAATAAGTTTTTTGTGGTATACAGGAAATCTGGGAAATGAAGATCGAAAATATTTTTTAAAAATTAAAAAAGAAGATCAAAGTTTAGCGCAGATTTTTAATGATACAAAGAATAAAGAAAAGGAATTGTCTTTAGATCCTGAAAATCAAACTTTTTATCTGCAGATAGGTTTAGGCTGGAAAAGTATCGCTGAACGATCGGTTAATCCTGATGTTAAGAAATATTTTTTTAACAAATCTTTAGGTGTTTATAGGGTGGGGGTAGACATGTTTGAAAATAAAAACATACTTTTTTATTTAAATGCAGGGAATGTGGCAAAGGTTCTCAATACTTATCCGGTTGCCGAGGATTATTATAAACAAGCTGTAAGCAATTTTCCTGGCGAAGCCGAAGCGTATTTAAAGTTGGCTGATTTATATTTCTATAGTATGCATATGCCAACAGATAAAGTTCTTGAAGTGTATGATGCGGGTCTAAAACGTGTATTTAACGCGCAAAGTATTCTGCAAGCAAGAGCGGAGTATTATAAAAAAATTGGAAATTTAAAAGCGGCTCTTAAGGATTATCAAAATCTTGCTAAGGCTTTTCCGGATAATAATAATTTTAAGATTTTGGCTAATGAGGTCCAGTCTCAGTTAAATAATAAATAATATATGAAAAAAATATTTCTTACTCTTTCAACCTATTTGATTTACGCCACTTTTTTTGTGCCGTTAATTGTTTTGCCGAATTCTTTTATTTTTCCTTTCGTGGTGCCTAAGGTGCTTTTTTTACGTACAATGGTTTTGGTAGTTTTAGGGTTATATTGTCTATTATTAGCTATTAACTGGAAAGAATTTCGGCCACGACTTAATTTGGCGGGTGTGTCTGTGTTAGCATTTTTGGTGAGTTTTATCTTATCTAGTTTCTTTGGGGTAGATTTTTACCATAGTCTTTGGGATAACCATGAACGCATGCTTGGTCTTTTTACGATTATTCATTACGTTATTTTGTATTTTATTGCCCAAACCATCTTTACGAGTTGGGGACAGTGGCGTAAATCCTTTCTGGTTTTTTTGGGAGTTGGAACAATAGTTATGCTATTGGGGTGCTATCAAAAAATAGATCCTAATTTTTTGCTGAATCAAGGGAGTGATCGTATTGTAAGCACCTTAGGTAACGCTATTTATGTTGGTGGGTATGCTTTATTTTTGTTTTTTATTAGTCTCCTGTTGTTTCTAAAAGAGCGCTCTCAGGGCTGGAAAATAGCTGAAGCCTTAATGGGATTACTGGCTATCTTGGGGATGGTTTTTAGCGGTACTCGCGGATCATTGCTGGGTCTTTTGGTTGGTTTGGTGATTATTATTTTAGGTTATAGTCTTCTGCTCAAAAATCAACCAAAAGTGCGTATCGGATTAGGTATATTATTTAGTTTTATTCTTCTAAGTACAGGTTTTTTATATATAAATCGTAGTGCTACTTGGGTTCAAAATTTGCCTGCAGTTGGCAGATTAGTAAGTACCACACTTAATGGAGGTGGAATAAGCACTCGTATTATTGCGTGGAAGATTGCTGTTGAATCTTGGAAGGAACACCCAGTTTGGGGGTGGGGACCAAATAATTACTTTTATGCATTTAATAAGTACTACAATCCTCAGTCGCTCGAGCATTCGTATAGTGAAACATGGTTTGATAATGCCCATAATATTATTCTTAATACGCTAACAACGCAAGGATTAACCGGTATTATTATTTACCTAGGTTTATTTGTGGCAGGAATGGTTTCTCTTTGGAAAAATAAATTTCTTCGCAGTAATGATTATCACATTATCATTATCATGACAGCATTTTTAGTTGCTCACTTAATAGAAAATATTACAGTTTTTGAAAATCCCACTTCATATCTTTATTTCTTTTTAGCCTTAGCTTTTATAGCAGCCAGTGCTCGTTTGCCAATGAATTCCTCCCCTACAATCACTCCAGTTCTGGATAAAAAAATGAGTTTTTTACCAATAGGTGTTGTTGGTCTAGTTACTTTTGTAACGATTTACATAACCAATATCCTGCCGGCGCAGGCAAATAGCAAGACTCTCCTCGCGATGAGTTATATAAGTCAAAACGTTGAATACGGATTACCTTACGTAAAATCAGCTCTTGAGTTTAATTCTCCTCATATTGATGATATTCGTAGTGATCTGTCTCGGACCATGATCCAAACTTTAGCTGGACAATACACTACACTTAATCCACAAGTAATTAATAATGCTCTGGTAGCTTCTAAGGAGGCTTTAGAGAAAAATCTAGTTCTCCATCCTTTGGATATTCGGATATATCTGTATTTAGCCCAGCTATATCAGTTAGATTTCACGGTAAATAAAGATGCAAAAGCACTCGTATCGGCTGAACGTGTCCTTGAGCAAGGGTTAGACCTTTCGCCAAGGCGTCAGCAATTTATTTACGCTCTGGCTAATATTAAACTTCAGCTTAATAAAGGTACTGAGAGTGTTAATCTCGTTAAGCAATCTATTGATGATGATCCTAAGATTGTAGAAGGATATTGGCGTCTGGCTTATACCTATTATCTCTTAAAAGACCTGGATAGTGCCAAGAAGACTTTTAATCTGGCTTATGAAAGAGGAATAAATTTTAATGAGGATGAGCAGGGGCAAAAGATAGAAGCCCTTATTATGGGCGAGAAAGCAGTTTCAAGTACTCCTCGTTAGTGCGTTGTAATAAATTTTTCAGGCTCAAATTTTGTACTTGTTTATAAGCTTCATCAGCGTAAAGTTTAAGTTCAGCTGGGTGAGAAAGAGCAAATTCTAAACTTGAGTATAAATCAGCCGGATTTTCTGCTTCGCACAAAAGACCACTAATCTTATTCTCAATGAGATTAGGTATGCCACCAACTCGAGTGGCCAGAATGGGTAAATGCTGGTGCATGGCTTCAAGTAATGCATAAGGCAAACCCTCTTTTCGAGAGGGGAGAACAAGCAGGTTAAATGATTTCATTAATTTTTCAGCATTATTTATTGCTCCAGTCAAATAAATGATTTTTTCTAAGCGCAGTTCTGTAATACTCTCAGCGATTTTTTGTCGTTCTGGCCCTTCGCCGATAACAAAAAACGTAGTGTTGTTGAAAGTAGAGGGGTTTATACTGAGAGCCTCTAGCAAAATATCCAAACCCTTGGTTTGGTAGAGGTTGGCGATAATGCCAATCCAATTTTTTTGCGCGGAATCGATTGCTTGAGTTTTAGCGAGTATTATTTCTCTGGCTTTAGATTTTTCTATGGATACGGAACATTCAATTCCTAGAGGAATAGTTGTCATTTTTTTTGAGTTTAGATCAAGATATTTTTCACCAGTTTTGTAATCAATGGGGGATAGTACAATAATCGTATTTTTAAGGTAACTCGTTATTTTTTCCAGCCAAATATAAAATTTTTGTTTTGTTTTTGATCCCGGCTCATTAAATACCCAACCATGGACAGTATAAACAACTTGAGCTTTTGAAAAAAAAATCGCAGCCAATGCTCCAAGAATGCCAGCTTTGCTGCTGTTGAGATGGATAATGTCGGGTTTGTATTTGCGGTATAAACGGATAAGTTCAACTATGTCTAATAGATCCTTGGTAAGGTGAATAGGACGGACCAAATATTTAAGAGGTATTATTTTTATAGCTGTCCCTGATTGTTGGATAAACTGGGTTAATTTTTTGGTTAAATCGTTTTGAAGCGAAGATTCTCCGACAGCCACAATTATTTCGTTTTTTGGTTGGTGAGTGGCTAAATCATATACGTAGCGTTGAGCTCCTCCCCAGTGTCCATTGGTTATAACGTAAAGAATGCGCATAATTGACTTTATTGAGTGCTTATACGATAATATACCTGTGATTTTAAAGCAAATACTCTATGACCATTGTTGTTACGGGTGGGGCTGGTTTTATCGGTTCTCATCTCTGTGATCGTCTTATTAAGGCTGAGGAACGAGTAATCTGTGTTGATAGTCTGTTTACTGGTTCTAAAGCGAATATTCAGCACTTAATAGCTCATCCAAATTTCGTTTTTAAAGAACATGATATTGTTGAGCCGCTTATTATTGATGAAAAAATAGACCAGATTTACAATCTGGCTTGTCCCGCTGCGCCGGTGCATTATCAGCATAATCCGGTTCACACTATTAAAACCAGCACTATTGGCGTAATTAATATGCTTGGTTTGGCCAGGGCACATCAGGCAGTTATCCTTCAGAGTTCGACTTCAGAAGTGTATGGCGACCCATTGGTTCATCCGCAGACTGAAGAGTATCGTGGCAATGTCAATACCATAGGTCCGAGGGCCTGTTATGATGAGAGTAAGCGTTGCGCTGAAGCGCTTTTCTTTGATTATAAGCGCATGCACCATCTGCGTATTAAGGTAATCCGTATTTTTAATACCTATGGACCAAGAATGGCTCTTAACGATGGTCGGGTAGTTTCTAATTTTATTATTCAGGCTTTAAAAAATGAGGCGATTACTCTTGATGGTGATGGTTCGCAGACTCGTAGCTTTTGTTATGTAGATGACTTGGTCGAAGGGATGATCCGTATGATGAATACTTCTAGTGATATAACTGGTCCAGTAAATTTAGGAAACCCAGTTGAGATGACGGTAAAAAGTTTGGCGCAGGAGATAAAAGGTTTAACAGGTAGTGTTAGTGATATTGTGACCAAAGGATCGTTTCGAACTGACGATCCAATGCAGCGTTGCCCGGATATTTCCAAAGCCAAAAAATTGCTTGGTTGGGAGCCAAAAACCGACCAAAAAGATGGTTTGTATAAAACTATTGAATTTTTTAGAAATGCTTTAAAACAAAAATAAATAGTATATGCGTGTTGCTATATTTTCTACCGATGATTTTATCCCCCCGGCTGGGGGAGCGGAAATTGCGATTGGTGAAATTACTAAACGTTTGCCTCATATTGAGTTTGATCTCTGGACAGCTCGTTTACGTAAGGAATGTCCTCCCTTTGAAAAAAAAGACAATGTTACTATTTATCGCTTGGGGATTGGTAATCCAAATTTAGATAAAATTTTATTGGCTACTCTTGGGCACCACTATGTTATGGCCATGCACAAAAAGAAAAAGTATCATTTGTTATGGTCTATGATGGCTTCCTATGGAGCTTTTTCGGCTCTCAGGTGTAAGAAAAAACTTAATTTGCCATATTTACTTACCCTGCAGGAAGGTGATCCGTTGGATGTGCTTGAGAATAAAATGCGTTGGTTTAAAAAATCTTTTCAGAATCTGTTTGTATTGGCAGATGGTCTCCAGCCCATTTCTCATTATCTGTATGAGTGGGGAAAAAGGATGGGTTTTGGGGGAGAGTATGGGCAAGTGATTCCAAACGGGGTTGATATTGAACATTTTAGCTATCCACATCCTGCAGCGGACAAGCAAGAGTTAAGAAAATCGTGGGGGTTTGCTCAAAATGCAACCATACTTATAACCGTTTCTCGGCTAGAAGAAAAGAATGGCGTGGGCGATATTATTAAGGCGTTATCTTTATTACCTAAGGAAGTGTGTTTAGTGATAGCAGGTTTTGGCTCTTTAGAAAAAAATTTGCAATCCCAGGTTTTAAAGCTGGGTTTAGAAGAGCGGGTAAAATTTGTAGGTCTCATTACTCATGTACGTTTACCCCTTTATTTGCAAAGTTCAGACATATTTATTCGACCATCATTAACCGAAGGTTTGGGGAATGCTTTTTTAGAAGCTATGGCCAGTTCAACGCCAGTGATTGCTACATTGGTAGGAGGTATCCCAGACTTTCTGTTCGATGGGGTAACAGGATTTGCTTGTGAGCCAAAAAATTCTTTTACGATCGCGCGAGCAGTTGAACGTATTATGGGATTAGACACGATAGCTTTAGATAAGGTTAGGCAAAAAGCTCTACAGCTCGTTCAGGATCAATTTAATTGGAATTCAGTCGCTAAGCGTATGGAGCAATTGTTCCAAGCTATGACTCAAAAAATATAGATATAGATTATGAAAGAGACGGGATTATTAAAAAGTATTTTTACTATATCGCTCGATTTCGAGCTCGCCTGGGGTACCCATGGGGCAGCTTATCTGATGTCAGATTATCATAAGACTCGCCAGGTAATCGATCGTCTGCTGGTGCTATTTGAGAAGTATAAGATAAGTGCGACGTGGGCAACTGTTGGACATTTGTTTTTAGACAGCTGTACACCAATAAATGGTATTAAACACCCAAGTATTATTCGCCTTAACGTTAATTCAACCGATGATTGGTTTCAGGTTGATCCGGCTACTGATGGTAGGCGCAATCCAGAATGGTACGGGGGGGATATCGTAGAAAAGATTAAGAACTGTTTGGTTGCACAGGAAATTGGGTGCCACACGTTTTCTCACATAGATGCTTTGCAAGAGGATTTTACCCCCGAACACTTAGAAAGTGAGTTAGATGAATGTAGACGTTTAGCGAATAATTATAAAATTGCATTACAGTCTTTTGTTTTTCCAAAAAATATTATTGCTCATTTACCAGTGTTACAAAAACAAGGGTATATTTGTTATCGTGGCGTTGATAATAATTGGTATGCGTCATTACCGATTAAACTAAAAAAAATCGCTCACGTCATTGATAATTATTTAGCAGTGCCAACACGCCCGGTTTGGCCAATCCTTACCCAAGGAATGTGGAATATCCCTGGGAGTTATTTTTATCCTCACGCACGGGGTTGGGCTAGATATTTACCAGTTAGTTTTCGAGTGCGAAAAATAAAAGCAGGGATTAAACAGGCGGTTAAAAAGAAAGCTGTCTACCATGTGTGGTTTCATCCTTTTAATATTGCTTCCAAACCCGACGATCTTTTGACAGGTTTAGAAATGGTTTTTAGTTATATTGATGAGCTGCGAGCAGAGAATAAAATAGAAGTTTTATCTATGGGGCAGATAGCCCAGAGATTAAATGAGACAAATGTATGATAGTAATAATTCTCGATGGACATTTACAAAGCGCGCTTGCTGCAGTGCGTTCTTTGGGGCAAAAAAAAATTAAGGTCTTGTGTGGAGCAGATAGGCCCACAGCCATGAGTCTTTATTCGCGCTATTGTGATGATACTTTTATTTATACCTCTCCTTTAGTTGATAAAGCCAAATTTTTAGTGGATATACAAAATTTTGTCAGCAAACAAACCGAGAAGTGCGTTGTCTTTGCCTGTAGTGATAGTACATTTTTGCCTCTTTCACGTTCGCGTGAGCAATTGCAGAATATTCATTTGGTTCTGGCTCATCAGTCCCAGGTGGAAATGGCTTTTGATAAGAAAAAGACTCTTGAACTCGCTCTTAAAGTGGGAGTGCCTATTCCACCATCCTATTTCCCTCAGTCCCTGGAAGAGCTAAAAGAGTTGGCTCCTTCCCTGGTTTATCCTATAGTTTTAAAACCTGGCCACAGTGTAAGCTGGGTAGGCAACAAAGGCGTTTCGGCAACGGCTTCATTTGTAGTATCTGCAGAGGACTTGGTAGAAAAAGCTCAGGCACTTTTTGTGGCGACTCAAGAAGTGCCTTTTATGCAGGAAGTAATTTTTGGAGAAGAATATGGAGTGCTTGCCCTGTGTGAAAAGGGTAAGGTCCAAACGGTGTTTGCACACCATCGTTTACGCTCCATTCATCCTTATGGGGGAGCCAGTTCGGTTCGCGAGAGTGTTCCCTTACCCGAGCCTATGGCTACCTATGCACGTACGCTTTTAGAAGCGCTTAGTTGGCATGGGGTGGCGATGGTTGAATTTAAAAAAGACGAAATAAGTGGTATTCCCTATCTTATGGAAATTAACGGTCGATTCTGGGGATCGCTTCCACTGGCTGTATTTGCTGGAATTAACTTTCCATATTTGCAGTATCAACTCGCAGCGTATGGGCAGGCGGAGGTTGTTAAGAGGTATGTAAGTTTCATAGTTGCTCGTCATCTTTTAGCTGATGTAAAACGCGTATTAAATATTTTTACCCATAAAGGCAAAATTTCTGGTCGACCATTTCCTCGTAAGTTTGATGTTTTAATAGATTTTTTTTCTTTATTTGGAAAAAAAATCTATTATGATGTAGAGTCTGTAAAGGATATAAAACCATTTTTTATGGAATTGGTAGATGCTTTTGTTAAAACGATTATATAGTATGAATATTTTTGGCTTTATTCATCTTCACTCACAATTTTCATATGATGGAAAAGTGGGTTTAGGTACCATAAAGGAAATTTTTTTAGCCAAAGGGGCAAAATTTTTGGCAGTAACGGAGCATACCAAAGATTTGACACGAGACGCTGCGGCTCATTTTATTGCTGAAACCCATCGTTTGACAGATGAATCATTTTTGATAATTCCAGGTTTTGAAATTACCTATAAAAATGCCCATATTTTAGCAGTTGGAGTAAAGGAGTTCGTGGAAGAAAATAATCCCTATGAAGCGTTGCAGATGTACAAAGAGCAGGGTGCTTTAATTATACTGGCCCATCCTCATCGTAATAAATTTTCTTTAGATAAAGAGGTGGTAAGTTTGCTCCATGGTATAGAGGTTTGGAATTTACAGTATGACGGATCGCATGCGCCACGTACTAAGTCATTGAGTTATTACCAAACACTTAAAAAACAAAACCCGCACCTTGTTCCCATTGCCAGCCTTGATTTTCATTGTCATTCACATCAATTTGGACCAGCTCTTTATTTAGATGTGTCAAATTTTTTAACTATTCAAATATTAGATAAGATTAAAAATGGTGATTTTGTTTTTGGTCGTAAACAAGTCCGTTTACCGGTTAATTTTTCTTTAAGTTGTTTTACTCGATGGCGTTATAGTATCATCAGTTTTGGATCAATTTGCGTAGTTTCGTTGAGTAAATACGGTAGTAGGCTTTTATCTCGATTAAATATGAAACCGCCGTTGGTCCTGAAAAAATTGTTACGTAAAATTATTTAAATAATTACTATGCGTCTCCTTGTCGCGACAGGAATTTTTCCGCCCCAGATCGGCGGCCCAGCTCAGTATGCTAAAGAAATTACTAAGGAATTTGTAAAACAAGGCCATACTGTCCAAGTGGTTACGTATACTCTAGAAAAAAAATTACCTTTATTTTTTAGGCATATATTTTTTTTTCTAAAGGTGATTTTTAAACTTAAAAACGTGGATGCGATTGTGGCATTAGACACTTTTAGTGTTGGTATGCCGGCTGTTTTTGCAGCCAAATTATTTAGAAAAAAAATATTAATACGTACAGGAGGTGATTTTTTATGGGAGTCATATGTAGAGCGGACTGGGGATATGGTGCTTTTTCGTAATTTTTACGATACGAGCCGATTAAAGTGGAATCAAAAAGAAAAAATAATTTTCTTTCTTACGCGCCTTACTCTGCATAATGTTTCAGCTCTAATTTTTAGTACTCAGTGGCAAAAAGATATTTTTACTCAAGCCTATAAACTTGATCCTCATAAAAATTTTTTGGTAGAAAATTTTTATGGACCAAAAATAGTGTCTTCGCCACCAATAAAAAAAAT
This sequence comes from uncultured Gammaproteobacteria bacterium, assembly GCA_964594675.1. Lineage (GTDB taxonomy): Bacteria > Patescibacteriota > Patescibacteriia > Magasanikbacterales > GWA2-37-8 > CAZQNF01. The sequence goes on from CAZQNF010000013.1 coordinate 9,573, forward strand.
ATTCATCGCTGGGACCCGTCCTTTAAAGTGGAAAAATACTAAACGCTTAAACCAAGCTTTTGCACTGGCACAATCGTGTAATCCAGTTTTAGAGCTAGATCTAGAGATAGGGTGCTATGAAAAATTTTTAGAAAAAATAAATCAGTGTTACGCTGTGATTTTAGTCTCTCTGGGAGATATAAGTCCCAATATGATTCTCGACGCTATTCGTTGTAACAAGCCTTTTATACTCAGTCGGGAAACAGGTTTAAAAGATCGCTTGCAAGATATTGCTATTTGGGTTGATCCAGAAAATATATTTGACATAAAAGAAAAAATACTATGGTTGGCGAATCCTGATAATTATGCTCAGCAGTGTAAAAAAATAAGTGCTTTTACTTTTTCTCACAGTTGGACGCAGATTTATCAGGAATTTCTGGGGGTAATGCTCAGTATTAAATAAAGTAATTTCTATGCAGATACTATCAATCGTTGGGGATCAAAATATTGCCAACCCTCGCTCCGAAGCTACTCAGCGTCAAATGGCTTACTTTAATGGTATAAGTGCTAATATAGTGGTGTTAAACGTAGGAGAAAAAATACAGTTTGAACTCGGGGCTATTAGAGTATTGCGTCCAGGTGGCTTAAATCATTTTTTAGCTTTTATTAATACTTGGCGAGCGATTTTAAAAATGGGTCAGGAGAAAAGATATAATATTATTATTACGCAAGATGTTACTTTTACCGGGCTTATAGGTTTATTTTTTTCTTTTTGGTGGAAAGTGCCTTTGGTAGTTCAGTTGCACGGTGATTACCTTAACAACCCAGCGTGGATTAAACAGCGACCGATTAATTATGTAATGAATTGTGTGGGCAAATGGGTTCTCCGTCATAGTGACGCAGTTCGGTGTGTAAGTGAGAGAATACGCCGACAAGTTGTAGAAGAGTTTGGGATATCTAAGAGTCGAAGTGTTTCTATTCCGATTGGTACAGATTTGAACACGTTTCAAAATTTCTCCCCCCATGTTCGCGAACCAATTTTTTTATTTGTGGGACGGTTGATTCTAGAAAAAGATCCTTTGTTATTCATTCGATCTGTTTTACCGGTTATAAAAAAATATCCTCAAGTGCGGGCAGTTATTGCTGGAGACGGTAGTTTACGGACAGAAATGGAAGCATATCTTCGCTCTAAGATGTGTCATGACCGTTTTAGTTTTATAGGTAATGTGGATAAGTATGCCTTAGCCGGTTGGTATGGTAAGTCATTATGTTTGGTCCATACAGCACCCTGGGAAGGTTGGGGTATGCCCATGATCGAAGCTTTGGCGAGTGGTTGTGTGGTTATTACGACTGATACAGGCTGTGCTCTTGAAGCAGTAAGGCCCAGAGATACAGGTCTGGTTGTTTCGGTAGGGGATGAGGTAGAGTTGACAGCAAGTATGATAGAATTAATAGAAAATCCTTCACTTGCTGCAGCATTAGCTCAAGCTGGAAAAAAAGAAGCACAGCGGTGGTCGTTTGATACGCTTAAAGAAAAACTTTTAACTTTTTATACGTCGTATGCCCGAAAATATTAATATTCTGGTTACCGGTGTTGGTGGGCCAGCTGGGATTAATGCAGTAAAACTTTTATCTCAACAATCTGATATTACTATTTATGCGGTTGATACGGACTTACTTTCAGCCGGACAATTTTTTGCCCATCATTTTTTTCAAGTGCCGCTCGTTGCAGATTATGACAACTATTCGCTCGTTTTGCAGGGTATAGTTAAAAAATATAATATTCATGCCATCCTTCCAACTGTTAGTGAAGAGTTGATCGTTATTAGGCGCGCCCTGGAGGGAATAAATGTAAAAATTGTTCTTTCCCCTCAACTAACTCTTGAATTATGTCATGATAAACGTTTGCTCTATACTTGGATGGATGAAAATTTTTTAGAGTATATGGTAAAATGGCAAACTTTAGATGTGAGGGAGATGTGGGAGGATCAAACTTATTTTATAAAACCCTCGCACGGTCGTGGTGCTCGTGGTTGTCGAAGGGTGGCTCGAAGCGAAATTGCCTATTGGCGAGAATTGTTAAGTCCTCGCAAAGAGTGGCTTATAATGGAAGATTTACCAGGTACGGAATGGACTGTGGATGCCTATGTTACTAGTTCTGGGAGAATTAGTATGAACGTTCCTCGTGAGCGTTTAGCCCTGTCTGGGGGCATATCGCTTAAAGGTCGGACTGTTAAAGAAGCTAAGGTGATTTATCAAACTGAAGCTGTTATAAAAAAATTACCTTTTTATGGACCGATTTGTTTTCAGTGGAAGGCAGATAAAAATAATGAGCCAAAATTAGTGGAAATTAATCCTCGGTTGGCCGGCGGGGTAGCAATAAGTGCGCTAGCTGGAGCTGATCCGATGCAGTGCTTAATTCAAGAATTGCGCTGCGAAAAGTCTCCTATAATTGACTGGAAAGAAGTAACCGTGATAAGATATTTTGAAGAAAAAATATATGAAAATACTTGCAATCGGAGCGCATCCTGATGATATAGAAATAGGGTGCGGCGGAACTTTGGCTGCTCACAGTAAGGCTGGCGACGAAATTATGATTGTTGTCATGACTGCGGGCGAACAGGGGGGGGCTCACGGTGAAGTCCGTTTAAAAGAAGCAAAAAATGGGGCTTTGCTCTTAGGGGCGAAGCATTTTGATTGTTTGCATTATCCGGACACACAAATTCCCTTAGGTCCTGCTCCAGTTCACGATTTAGAAATGCGTGTTGAGGGTTTTAAACCGGATCGTGTATATATACCTTTTTATCATGAAATCCATCAAGATCATCGCACAACTTCAGAAGCGGCGCTGGTAGCTTGTCGTAATATTCCTCAAATTCTTATGTATGAGGGGCCAAGTACGTTTAGTAACTTTCAAGTGAGTTATTGGGTGAATATATCCCAAACAATTGAGCAGAAAATAGCAGCTATACAAAGTCATACTAGTCAAGGGGTAAAAGAACTATTAAAGGTTGAAGCAATACAAGGCATGAACCGGTTTCGTGGGTATCAGGCGCGTACTCAGTATGCGGAAGGGTTTGCAATTTTTCGTTTTATTGAAAATATTTAAACTGACCAAAATTTGTATTTTTCTGTATGGACGAACTTTATCTTTTACGACATGGTCGGACAGTTGCTCAAGATAACCATGAAGTATCCGGCTCAGGCTTAGACACCGAGTTGACCCAAGAGGGAAAGCGTCAAATGATACAGGTAGGAGAAGGTTTGCGGTCAGTAAGTTTTTCAAGTATTTGTATTTCGCCTTTATTGCGAACTCGGCAATCAGCCGAGGCTTTTTTAATTGGCTACGGAAAACCACTACCTATTTTTGTGGTCACAGAAATGCGTGAGGTTCATTATGGTGAATGGGAAGGTAAAAATAAGGATGATTATAGCAGAATAAAAAAACAGTTTTTTTTGGAGCATCCAGGTATAAATGGTCTTGAGATTGCTGTTGGAAAAGGTGCTGAATCGTATGAGGCAGCGGCGTACCGTTTTTTACAGGCGCTCAAGACGTTAGTTAATAAATCTTTTCAGGATCCTATTTTAGTTATAAATCATTCAGGAAATATTCGTTCTTTATTTCTTACTGGAAAAGTTGTGGTCCCTCCGGATGTTTTAGCGTTTTTAAGAGAGAAAGATTTTCCACCAGGAAGTATTCTGGTATTAAAAAATACTGATCAGGGAATTTTGTATAAAGATTTTAGAAACGTGTTTGAATAAAAATTATTAGGTAGTATGAGCGAGCAAGATGAATTTAAAAAAGTTTGCTTTATTGTACCTGAATTTAGTTTAGACACACATTTTAGGTATGTAGCTGAAATGGTAGAAGCTTTAGCGCATAATCACAATATTTTTCTCGTTATAGAAAAGGGCAATATACCGGTTTGCACAAGCGTTTCAAGCATGTATAAACAAAAATTTAACTGTCCACTGTTTCGAGTATTGGAAATGTTGTGGGTTATAGTTAAAGCGCGTATTCAAGGGTATAAAAATATATATGTTCATTATTCTTTCGTAGGGGCTTTTTGTGCGTCGGCTGTTATTAGACTTATGTGAGGTAAGGTATTTTATTGGAATGCCGGGTTGCCTTGGCAATATAA
>CAZQNF010000014.1:0-5847 GCA_964594675.1 uncultured Gammaproteobacteria bacterium
CAAGATGTGGACCAATTACTCAAAGCGGCTGAGACAATTGAAAAGAAAGGGATTGCCCTAGCTGATTTTAAAAGCACAACTGAACTTGGGGATTACGCCAATTATGTCGATAATCAACTTCTTTTAGCTCAAAAAATAAATGATACAGAAGTAATTGATAAACTTTTGCCAATCAAAACTGATTTAGTTGCAATGAAATATAAACTAGAAAAAATTCGCAAGGAAACTTCTAATAACTATGATTTATTACGCCAAAAAGAAAAAAACACTGCCGAACAAATTACATCCCTACTCAAATATATAAGTGAGTATTTTGGAGACCTGCCTTATGATAACCATATTTCTACTGAAGAGGTAAATCATCTTACCGACCAATTAGACCAAGAATTTAACACGGTAGTACAGACAATCTTCTTTGATAAAGTCACAGATGCCACAGAACTTCAGGAGGCCGACGCTATTCGAAAAAAGATACACGATGCTATCGCACCCAACATGCAAAGATTATACGAATTAATTGAAGAAAGAGATGCTATGGAATTCCTTCTCAACGAAGAGAGTGCTGTAAAATCAACTATTAAAACTCCTAATCTTGCATCCATAGGTGAATCCTCGTACGGAGATGAAGGAGCGGAAATTATTGATATTAACCAATACAGACTCCAACATCAACGAACACAAAAAATAGAACCCCCTACTCCAAAAATCAAACCTTCAGACGACCAAAAAGCTGTCTAACCCTATAAAACCCCTCTCTCATCCAGAGTGGTTTTATTGACGAACAGAACTTTTTTTGGTAAAATCCCTCATTATTAACACATTTTTTCGCTATGGAACATGGTAATGTCGTTTTGCGTTTCGATAAACTCAATTTTTACTACGATCGTGATAAACCAATTTTAGATGAGGTCAGTTTTTCGGTACGCGAAAATGCCAAAATTACCATCATGGGCCAAAACGGCGCTGGTAAAAGCACTATCTTCAAACTTATTACCGGTGATCTTACACCCAACGACGGCCATGTTCATACCAGTATTGGCGCAACCATCGCCATCGCGACTCAAGTCATGAAACGCGACAACCTCGAAAAAACCATCGAGGAATTCTTTGCCCAGGCTTTTGACAAAAAACTTTACGACCTTCCCAAACGTATCAAAGACGTTCTTGAAGTCGTGCATTTAACCGCAGCCCTCGACAAACAGATTAAGCAATTTTCCGGCGGCCAGCAAGCTCGCCTTCTCCTCGCTTACGCTATTATCCAAGAGCCGGATATTTTACTCCTCGACGAACCTACCAATAACCTTGATAGTGCCGGTATCGCCCACCTCACCGATTTTCTTATCAACTACCCTAAAACCTGTCTCGTTATTTCCCATGATGCCAACTTTTTAAACGCCTTTACCCACGGCGTGTTGTACCTCGATTCTTTTACTCACAAAATTGAGCAGTACGTCGGCGACTACTACAGTGTGCTCGGCGAAATTGAAGCTCGCATCGAGCGCGAACGCATGAAAAACGCCCAGCTCAAAAAAACCATTCAAGACCGCAAAGACAAAATCAACTTTTTCGCCAATAAGGGAGGTAAAATGCGCAAACTCGCCAGCAAACTCCGCGACCAAGTAGAAGACGCCGAAGAAAATATTGTGGATGAACGTCAAGAAGACAAGACCATTAACGAATTTACTATCCCCGCCCAAGACGAAATGGTCGGCAACCTCGTCGAGATTCACTCGGTCGGCATTATGGCGAACCATGAACCAGTCCGCCGCGATCTTCTCCCCCCCGTCACTCTGCGCAAAAAACAAAAACTCATCATCGAAGGCCCCAACGGTATCGGTAAAACGACCTTACTCGAAGCCTTAGCAAGGGGCACCGAAACTGGCGCGACCATCACTAAAAATACCGTCGTCGGTTATTACCGCCAGGATTTCTCAGGCTTAGATTTTAACAAAACCGGCTACCAAGCACTTGAAGAAATGATGGTTCGACCCTGGAACCAGGAAATCTATGCCACTGCCGCCCAGTTTCTTCTGTCGTCCGAAGCATTAAAAAACCAAGTCGGCTCTTACTCCGAGGGGCAAAAAGGCTTGCTTTGCTACGCCAGGTTTGTCCTCCAGAAACCTGGACTGCTTATTCTTGACGAACCAACCAACCATATTAACTTCCGCCATTTACCAATTATCGCCGAAGCTATTAATAAATTTGAAGGCGCGGTAATTCTCGTCAGCCACGACTGGGAATTTGTAGGTCAGATAAAAATCGATCAGACTCTCGACCTGGGACGTCTTATATCATAAAACTATTCATTAATGGAAAATTCCGAACCTTCAGGTTATAATCCGGAAATACTTCCAATTTCGGAAAAAAAAGAAATAAAAAAGCCCACTGAAGTGGTGCGAATTTTTCTTTTTCAATCCAAAGCGCCAAACGACATCTCTCCAAAAGCTAGCCTCAAAGATTTGCAATTTACCCAGGTCGTCCTCATCGAGAAAAATGGCAAAACCACCAACGGGCAACTGATGGCTGTAGGGGGGAATATAGACCAAGGAGAAAGTCTCCTCGAAGCGGTGCAGCGTGAAACTCGCGAAGAAACTCACAACAAAAGTACCAGCTCGACTACCAAAAAAATGAGTGAGCAAGCATACTCCTACACCGCCTATGATACTAAAGAAAAAACTGAAACTACTCGTCAGCGTTTAGCTCACATTTTTGTTGGCCGAATGCTACCTCGTCCCATGGATATTCCCTACGTACTGAATGGGGCAGAAGATAAAATCGGCCGATTTGTTAATTTAGATATTGCTGAATTTACTACTCTGCTTAGAACTGGCCAGGTTGTCCAAAATAACAAAATTTTAAAAAATCTGGATAGCTTTACCCTACAACCCAACAACACATTACCCAACACTCAAACCGATCAAACAGAACTTAAAAAAACTCACAACACTCTTATTGCCTATAGCGAACGCACCGAAGCTGACAAAAAAATGTCTGTTTTAGAACACCTTATTTGGGGTCTCTATTTAAACGGTCGAACAATCGAAGGCAAAACCATAACCCCGGAAGAAATTCAAAAAAAATCAACCGACCGTTTGAATATTTTCAAAACTATTCAGAATATTCGAAAAAATCTCTGGCTGACCGAAACAAATATTGCATTCGACAATACTTCACAAAGAACCCAAGAGCTAGTGGAACAAGGGCAAAGTTTTGCCCAGGCTGCTCAGGCATTTTGGCAAGAACAATTGGCCAATTTTCAAATTTCGCTTACAGAAATTAAACAAGCTCTAGAATCTTCCAATGCCGAAGGCGTGCGTGATTATTCTTCAGAATTTTCCGTGCGTCGCCACTCAACCCAGCGTCAACTTCACGACACTCCCCAAGGCCGCCCCACTGCTATTCTCATAACTCCTCTTCTCAACGAACGGATTTTACCTCTATCGGAGCAAACTGCAGAAGAAAAAATTCCGCTTGGTACTGTGTCTCATCGCCCCAACTTTCGCCTCCTGCGCACCCTATTCCGCCATCCGCAAATGGCCAGAATTTTTAAAGTTGGAGTGACTCTTTCCCGACTACGCAAAGTTCAAAATTTTCCACAAAATTCTGAGCGTAGTGCACAAAATCTCGCGCATCAAATTTCTCGATCACGCCAACTTGACCCTAGCTGGACCAGCGAAAAAGTCTCTACCTGGACCAACCCTTCTGGCATTCCACCAGAGGTTGAAGAACTTCTTACCCAAAAACATAAAACTATATCTTCTAGGGATCAAAAGGTTGGTGAACCACTCATTGAACCAGAGCTGTTAGACGAATTTAAAAAACTTGGATCAAAAAAAGAAAAAGCTACCCTGGGAGCAGAAGCCGATGGATTTATCAAGCAATTTACCCACGAAAAAAATTGGGAACGCTTGCGAATTTCGCCAGTGGTAGAAAACGCTGATTTTTCTACCTTGCTTGATTTGGCTTTTGACGGAAAACTCAACGGCGAACAAATTTTTGATGCTCGAGTACGTTTTGAAGCCGCTCGAAAGTTGCTTCTTATGAGCATGCTTTACGAAGCCAGAAAAATACGAGACAAAATAATAGAAAAAGGAATTGAGCCAATCAACGCACTTTTTTCTGACACCGAGAGTCATCTTATGAATATAGACACTCTTAATAAACTAGTAAAAAGTAAAATAACTACACTCAAACTCGGCGAAAAAAGCTACCAGGTTCAAATTGATGAGCGCGAAAAAAGTCTATTCTCACTTCTTAGAAAAATTATTACTCGCGATGATTTTTCTCCGTCAATTGCTGAAGACTTATACGGCAAAGCCATTGTTTTTAAGGAAGCTGATATACTTCTGGCGCAAATGAGCGAAACAACCATCCCTTACAGTACAAAAGATAAAAAAGATAAAGTCGTTTTACCCACAAAGCTATTTGTACCAAACGCTGTGAAAGATATTATGGAAACAGCGCTTAAAAACGCCGCGAGTAAAAACGAAAATATTTTTTTCGCCAATTATAAAGTATTACCCGACGATAAAAGCACCGGGCCAGGCGGCAGCGGAAAAGTTCATATGATCAAATTTGATATTTGTCACATCGAAGAAAAAAATGGAGTAAAAATTGAACGCCTCCAAGAGATGCAAGTATTTTTACCCCGGGAAATTGATGAAGAAGTGGAAAAAGATGGCGAAAGACAAAAGATCACGAAGATTGTATCCGGAGAATACGACTACCATAATAAAAAAATTGATGACAGTGATCGCTATGGCATGAAACGACTCTTTAGCACCAAATCTTTACGCTCATTTATGGAACTCATGTTCCCGGTAGAAATATACGGCGAACTCGCCCGTGATATTTTCTGGAATCCAAAAGAATAACCTAAAAATAAAATACTCAAGTTTCATTTAAACTAAAACCTACCACTTTAGTGGCAGGTTTTTTAAAGTTTTATAATCTTCCATTATAGAAGGATATTTTAATGATTATGCTGTTCCATTTTCACCACATGTCGATTTTCCGGAGTGCACTCTGTATCAAGGAGTAGTAGCTCGGAATTCCCAAAATGGAAATCTATAAGCACGTCTTTCCAATCAAGATTATAGAACGCACCATACAGCATCTTGCCAATATCACCATGGCAAACCAACAAAACATTTTCACTCTCATTATTTATTTTTAACCATTCTAAAAATTCCCCAGCTCTTTGTTTTACTTCCGGGAAACTTTCGGCACCTTCGTGGGTAAGAAAATATGTAATCGGATTACATTTTAAAATATGTGGCGCACAGAGTTTTTCAATATCAACAATACGTTGTCCGGTCATTTTACCATACTCTCTTTCGGCCAGGAGATCATGCTTTTGCGGCTTCTCAACCCCCAACACATCCGAAATAATTTCAGCTGTTTTATGAGCTCGTTGCAGCGGCGAACTATAAATTTTTTGTATCGATAATTTTAGCTCAGCAATATTTTTAGCCAGAATTTGTGCTTGTTCAATTCCAACACTCGTCAGCGGATTGTCGCGCCGGCCGTTAAGAATACCGGCCGCATTATCTTCGTCCTGGCCATGTCGTGCGAGATATATTTTTGGCATACAAGTTTCATTGTAATTTACTTAATTTTACAAAATAAAATTCCTTCCGTCTAGGATAAAAAATCCTTCAATATTTTACGAGCTATAATAAAAACCCTCGCGTGAGGGTTTTTGGGTAAAAAATATTTATTTTTTCTTTTTGGCAACAGCTTTTGTAGCGGTTTTAGCTGAAGCTTTTTTTGGTTTTTCCGCGAGTGGGATTTCTGGCTCCGGTAAAGGTTTTACTACCGCTGGCTCCTTTTTCATCTGGACCAATT
>CAZQNF010000014.1:5857-13034 GCA_964594675.1 uncultured Gammaproteobacteria bacterium
GACCAATTTCTCTACCGCATCAATAAGTCGATCAAGTTTTCGATTCATTTCTTCTAGTTGTTTTTTTGCCTCACCATCATGAGCTGGCATTGGTTTTTCATGAAAATGTGGCTCTGGTCGGCGATCAGCAAACTCTCGGCGTGGTCGACGTTCACTAAAATCACCACGCTCACTGCGCTCTCCACGATCACTACCACCTTCTCGTTTGGCAGCAAAACAATTACTGCAGTACACTGGCTTGTCGCCGAGCGGGCGAAACGGCACCTGGCAACTCTTACCACATTCACTGCAAGTCGCTTTGTGCATAGTGTTATCGCGATCCCCGTCCCGACCACCGCTGCGGTCGTTATTCCATGTTTTTTTCTTAAAATCTGGCTTACCACCTCGGTTTCCACCTCTAAAACCGCCGCTTCTGCTGTCGCCTTGAAAATTTCCCATACCGTATGTATTTTGCGGTTAATGCCTTAATAGGCATACAACCAATGATTAATAGAGTGAAGTCTATGCCTTTTAAGAGAAAAAAGCAAGCTAAGACAATTTACTCCTGGTATTTCAAACTAATATTTTATCTAAAAACTTAGAGCCAGGTGAGTATAAATTTATCGACAATAATTCGTTTCCACCACCATAGTCCCTGCGGCATCGATATAAAAACTGGCTGGGCTGCCGTCACTGCGATTCATATTCACACACGATTTACTGGTAGTAAGTCCGAGTTCTCCAATAGTTACAGTCGTGGTGGCATTGGCGCCAGCGGAAACATGAAGCTTGGTAGCTGGTGTAGACGTACCGATACCAATATTTCCTGAAGAAATAGTGGATGCAGTGCCTAAAATATTTGTACCGTAAATAATATTTCCAATATTTAATTGCCCGTTATCGGTTGCGCTCGGTAACGAAATATTGTTGCCAATTAAAATATTCTGCGATCCGCTGGTTAAATTAGCCACAAAAGAAGTCGAGGTAGCCGTAGCCAGAATAAGATTATTACTTCCACTGGTTAAACCATACCCCGCCTGGTAACCCAAGGTGGTATTGTAATTGCCACCGTTTGACAATTGAAATCCTGAGTAATAACCAATACTGGTATTACCACTAATATTGTCACCTGTATTGCTATTTATAGCAGCATACCCAAGAGCGGTATTAGCACTACCAGTATTGTTATGGATAAGCGCACTTCCTCCAACGGCGGTATTATAATTTCCCGTTGTGTTATATTGCATCGCGCTCGAACCCAAACCAGTATTGTTGCTGCCCGTCAGGTTATCATCAAGAGCGGATAACCCCAAAGCAGCATTGCGTGTTCCGGAGGTGTTAGCTCGCAGGGCCTGCCAACCAACCGAAGTATTGTACGAAGCCGTATTATCTACGAGCGCCAAATAGCCCACCGCTGTATTATACGAACCAGTTATATTCGTCTCGAGAGCACTGCGCCCCAGAGCCGTATTAAACGATCCGGTGGTATTGGATTTTAAAGCCTGCCAACCAAAAGCTGTTTGATATCCGCCAGTTGTATTAGCGCTCATAGCCAAATAGCCGCCCGCCGTATTACGAGAACCAGTGGTATTAGCCTTAAGAGAGCGATATCCTAACCCGGTATTAAATGCCCCGCTAGTATTGCCAAGCAGTGACTCATAACCTAAAGCTATATTTGAATTGGTACTAGACGCTTGCAGAATTAAATTTCCATCAATTTTATAGCCACCAGTGGTGCCACTCGTATCAAAAGAGGAAGAGGCCGTAACCGTACCATCGGTTGTTATATTGGTTGAGATAGTGGTGGTAGCCAACACCGTGGAGCCTATTAAAACGCCCAACAAAACCATTGAGGAAAAACCTAAAATAATACCCTGTTTGTTTATAACCCTCCTCATATATTTATAACTATGTTAAAAAATAAAAATACTTTTTTACCGCTATTTATTTTCTTTATACATTATACACCATGCTGTCTAAAACTTAAACTATTTAAGTATCGTTGTAACTGACAAATAATCGCAGTATTTCAAAAAATATACTCACGCTTTCAATGCACAAACCGGCTAAACGTTTGTGGCTTATTTGATCTAATGCTAAATATTTAACTCTGGTTAGAATATTTTTATTTATACTCATGATTGAATTAAAAATATTGTCAAATTATATTGACACATTTTTTTATAATCAACCCACTCTACTATTGACATAATCAATATTTTGTGCTATATTTGTTAGTTATTTTCGTGTCTTTTTTACCTTTTATTAAAGTAAGCAAGGCAAAAATAACCTTTACCATTTTAGGTTAAGATTTAAAGATGTCCATTGACAATTTAAACTAGTTTAAAAAAATCGCACCCTGAACTTTTTATAATTTCACTGTTCAATACATAAAATTATTAAACCAGGTCTAGCTGATGGCTTAGAGTATCTTAAAAAATTTTTTAAGATATTGTCTGCTGTCAGCTAACTCGGGGGAGTTCGGGGGAACAGCGCCAGAATAATCCGGCTGGCTAAGTCTGGATTGAAAGTGGCTGGTGATGGAACCAGGGTAAAAACCATCACAACTGCCGACTATGAAGTAGTCGGTGCATTCAAAAAGGACGTGTGACGAATGGCAATGTTGGTAGAAGCGAATCTTCAGCTCAAGCCCAAGCGGATCCGAGTCCTGGTGCTCACCGCCCTCCCAAATGGCATGTTCAGGCTCAACCTGGAAGAGGAGTTCCGGCGCGTGAAGGTCCGGTCCGATCAGGTTATTGCCGAGAAAAAGCGAGGAGTGGGGGGCGACACCCTGGAGCAGGGCGTCGAGTATGAGTTCGTCTTCGGGTTCGCCGTGCGTGTAACCGATGTCATGTCGCTCATTGATTCTCACAGACCGCACATCGTGAGCTTCGCGGGCCACGGGATCGGGACCTCGGCACTCAAGCGGTCTCAGCAGCGCAAGATTGACGCGGCGCAAACGAAGGTGGAAGAACTGAAGGCCGATGGTCAGCGCGGTACGGCAGAGATGACGCAGGCCGAAAAAGCCCTATCCACCCTCCAGGAGGAGATGGTGTGGCTCCGGGGCGGCATCTGCCTCAAGGGTGAGGAGCAGCAGACGGTCATGCTGACGCCGGCGAACCTGGCCAGTATCATCAAGCTGACAGGGGAAGGTTGTGTCAGGATCCTTTTCCTCAACGCCTGCTACACGGCGGAGGAAAGCGATCCCTTGGTCGAAGTCGTGCCAGCCTTCATCGGCAACAACCGGCCGATCGGGGATGAGCCCGCGATCGAGATGAGCGCCACCATGTACGCTATGTTGGCGCTTGGCAAGTCCGTCTCCGTGGCCTTCCAGCTCGGCGTCATCGCGGCGGGAACCGCCTCGGCGAGCAACCAGGACATCCCTGTCCTCCGGCTCCGCCAGGACGACATCGTCCTGTATGATCGGAACGAGCTCGCCCAGATCCCCGCCCAGCTCGCAGCGCTGGGCGTGACCCGCAGCAGCTCCGAGGACGTCGTCGCCAGCGGCAGGACCGATGTCCCCAGCGCCTTCGATGCCCCCCAGCCCGACGCCGCCGAGCGCGGCGACTGGACCCCGTCGCCGTTGAGCGACGGCGACGGCAACAACTTCAGCCGCGGCGGCTAAGCCCGCCCTCCCCACCCCCGGGACGAGATGTGAGCTCATAGCTCACGCCCGCCCCCGCCGACCCCCTCGGCTGCTCACATCTCGTTTGTGGTCATAACCTGACTCCAGACGAGAGCAGCTGAAGATTGGAAGGTGGAGAAGGAAAATAAACTTTATAAAATATCCCGACACTTTGTGTCGGGATATTTTTTTACCTAAGATTAATTTGGCGGCCATGGCCGGCAGATTATTTTGTAAAAACAAATTGACATAAAATGGCTAAAATTAGCCAAAAAAACATTGACAAGTTAATGTTTTTGTGATAGTTTTAAAAGTTGTTTTTAGTGTTGAAGCGGCTGTTTAAACCCTTCACGCTTGGCAACAATCCTTACGTTTACTTGGCTCAGAGGGCGGCCGAAAGATATTTAGTAATAGATGTTTTCCAGCCGCTGCTCTCGGTTGAGCGGCTTTCTCAAGGAGACTAAATGAAGCTCAAGAAACGGTGGGGGCAGAGGAGATTGCCCCCACCGCGCCAAGCGCGATCTCCAGCTACCCCCCAGAAGGAATACTCGGTTCCACCTGCGTACTATCGCGCAGGCGGGCCGAGACAAAAAATATTTTTGGACGACTTTTTTTACACTTAATTAAATAAGTATTTTTTATTTTATACTCTTAGTACCTTTCTGATTTTTTTATTAAAAAATTATTCAGTTTTACTTTCCTTTCCAGCGCTTACAAGCCCAGGAGATCGCACCGCTTGTTTTATAACTCTTTCGAGAGTTTTTAAATTTAAATCTTCAAGTTTTTTAAATCGAATACAGCTTTTACCAACACTTACTTTCCCTAGCTCAGATTTAAATTTTTCAGCCACATACTCTTTTCCGTCAATCGCGCAGACATACAGACTCATATAGTTTTTTTGACTCGCAAGCGCAATAATTGGCCAATCAATAATTTCTTTTTTGTAATTTTTATATTTGAAAATGCCATACCCGAGCATGTTGTAGGCAAAAATGGGTTTAAGCTTAGGAGAAATTTTCTGGATAAACGCATGCAGAAACTCAATGGTTGCACGGCGCTCTTCCGGGAGCATGGCTAGGTATTCTTTAATAGAGGTCGCTTTAACGGGTTTGAACATGTTCATAAAGATGAAAACAAAGGTTATGTTAGATATAACAAAAATTATTTTTTCCAACTCTCATAGACATACCGCAGAAGTACACCAAACAAAATCACCGGCGACACAGTCATACCTATAACACCAAGAAACAGTCCCAGGCCCCCTAATTTCCAAGAAGGACTATATACAAAAAGCAAAATAGGCAGACTTAGAATAAGCAAAACAATGGAAAATACTTTTGATTTCATACTTTAAAACACTTTGCCTCATGGTCATTGACCATGCCTATTGCCTGCATAAAGGCATAACAAATAGTTGAGCCCACGAATTTAAACCCGCGTTTTAATAAATCTTTACTGAGAGCATCTGACTCGTTGGTTTTTGTAGGAATATCTTTTATTGATTTGACTTTATTTTTAATTGGCTTACCCCCTACAAATTGCCAAACATATTTGTCGAACGAACCGAATTCTTTTTGTACCACCAAAAATTTCTGGGCGTTCGTTATGGTCGCGGCAATTTTGAGGCGATTGCGGATAATGCCGGGGTTAGCGAGCAATTGCTCAACCTCTTTAGTACCATACCCCGCAATCTTTGCCGTATCAAACCCATCCAGCGCCTGGCGATAATTTTCGCGCTTGTTTAGCACGGTATTCCAGCTCAGCCCTGCCTGCGCGCCTTCAAGAATCAGGAACTCAAATAATACTTTATCATCGTGGACAGGAGTGCCCCATTCAGTGTCGTGGTAAGCAGTCATAAGCAGATTATCACACCCGACCCATGCGCAACGAACTTTCTCTTTTTGCATAATTTATTTGGTTTTTAATTTTCCACCCACCCAAACAAACACCGGCCCCGTCACCGCGAGCGAAATCGGATACCAATGATTACCCAAACTCCATCCGCCGACTACACCGGCAATACCCCCAAACCCACCGAGTACCATAAGCGCAATCACATGTTTCATCGGGCTCGTTGGTGCGAGTTTGGCAGTGATGTAACCGCCAATAATGGTGTAAATACTCCTATAAACAAGGGCGAGCACCAGCATCCACGGCAGAGCTGCTTCTGGATGAGTTGACGGCGGCAGAACCCCCATCGCCTCTAATATTGCATCAGTCGCAACCGACAAAATTGCTACCGCAATAAACCCCGCCAACACCGCGCCAATACTTTTAAAAATATTTTTACTCATAACTTTATAAATTAACTAGATAAATATTAGATTTTATGTGCTACTTTTCTTGCTTTTTTCAAGTAAGTTTAAAAGCTTGGTAGTCGTGTTCCAATTACGGATAGTCATAGATTGGTAAGCAGGTGTTCCAACAATTTTACTAAGCCGGCTTTTGGTACGCAGCGAACTTAGACGCTGCGAATAAATCACGTCTTTACCTGGCCAGATGGTATCCACTCCCTCTTTTGGATTAAATACCCGCATCGCCTCGTTAGAGGCAATATCAATAAGAAAAATTACATCACTGTGATATTTTGCCGGTTCTTCGCCAAAGCCTGCTGGCTTATGGTCAATTACTGCCTGGAGCTGGGTCTCAGTCAACACTAGTACTTTAAGAAGCTGACTATCAAGCTTAAAACTTTGAGGTAAGACCTTTTCAATCTCCGCCTTTACTTTGTCTGCGGTTTTATCTGATCGCACAATCACGTTGCCGCTAGCGATATACGTCGAAACATTGGAAAATCCAAGATCTTCCAAACATTTTTTTAAGCCTGACATGGGTAGTTTATTTTTACCACCAACATTGATGCCGCGGATAAGTATGACGTAGGTTTTCATGATTTTAAAATAAAAAAGCACTTAAACTTTTTCAATGTTACTTGATTCAGAAACAAAAAACAATCCACATTGAACTGTTTCGATATGTGTAGACATTATTTCATCGAAGTTATTCACGCATCATTCGATATCCTACTAGCCGGCCTTTACAGCGCGAAAAATAATGGATAATATGTAAATATATATGCAAGAAGTGTTTGTAGAAAATAAAAAAGAATTGTGGGCGTGGCTCGCAAAAAATTACGCTCAAACAGAAAGTGTCTGGCTTAAGCACTATAAATTTGCTAGCGGAAAAACTGATCTCACTCGTGATTTTTTAGTAGATTACCTGCTTTGCTTCGGATGGATAGATTCTGTGCCTAATAAGGTAGATGAGCATAGGACAAAAATACGGATTTCTCCTCGCAAACCTAATAGTGTCTGGAGCCAAATAAATAAAGACAAAGCTGAGAAGCTTATAAAAGCAAAGATGATGCAAGAGTCCGGATTGAAAGTGATTGCTACAGCTAAAGAAAAAGGCACCTGGGACAAGGCATATTTACCGCAAAGTAAAATGACAGTCCCTAATGATTTCTTGAAACTTATTAAGAAAAAAGAAAATAAAGACGCTTACGATTTTTTTAAAACATTTGATAAAACGAATCTGTACGCAGTTGGATACAGACTTGCCGTTATCATAGAC
>CAZQNF010000015.1:0-12692 GCA_964594675.1 uncultured Gammaproteobacteria bacterium
AGCCAGCTCTATTCTGGAAACTTTACACACTGTTTACACAGGCAAAATTATTGCTGTTTTCGAACCCAACACCGGCAATCGTTATCCCGAAGCAGTTCCGCAGTACGATTATGCATTTAAAGATGCTAGCGAAGTAATAATCCCGCGCCTTACCGCCATAAAAAAATCTCTTGATCAAAATATAATGGAAGGCCAAGATCTGGCTCGTGTTATCCAAAAAACCCATCCCCACACCCAATATATTGAAGACGACGAAAAACTCATTGAGCATATTACAAAAACCGCCGAGCCCGGCGACATTGTTGTCTTTATGGGCAGCCACGGCTTTCGTGGTATGATTGAAAAAATTATCTTACACTATGAAAATTCCAAATAGCGCAAAAAAAGTTTTTTCCGGCGTCATTTTTGATATTTACCAATGGCAACAAGAAATGTTTGATGGAACGTTCGAAACTTTCGAAATGATCAAACGCGCACCGGCTTTAAGTATTATCGCCATTACTCCCGAAAGAAAAATTCTGCTTTTACAGCAAGAACAGCCATTACGCACGGCCTACCCCTCTCTTCCTGGTGGAAAAATCGAAGACAACGAAGAACCAGTTGTTGCAGCTGCACGTGAACTCCTCGAAGAAACCGGCTACCAGGCTAAAGAAATAATTCTGTTGAATGAATACAACAACGACTCCAAAATTGATTTTACTGACTATCTCTATCTCGCTAAAGATTGTTTACCAGCGAGCGATCAAAATCTTGATCCGGGTGAAAAAATTACCGTAAAAATCGTAGATTTTCAAACGCTTTTAGAAACAGTAAAAAATCCGCTCTTTGCGATTCCGCGCGGATTCCAAAATGAACTTTGGGAAGCACTTCTTGATCCGCAAAAGAAAGAAATGCTTCGAAAAAAACTTAGTTTGTAGGTTATTTTCCCTCTTCTACAATCTCAACTTCGCAATTAGCACCAACTGTCTTTAACATCAAGTTAATACCACAAAATGGGCATTCTAGAGTTTCGCCAGGAGCAATTTCAGCATCATTACTCTGGTCAATTTCATTTTTACATTCTGGGCAAATAATTTTCATAAAAAATAATTAAAAGTAATCCTTCTCAAGATTATAGTAAAAAAACCTATTTTTATCAAATTATATGCTGACACCGCAAATCGCCTACCCCAAATTATCCGATTTTCTCCATCTGGGCCAGCCGGTTTATTTAAAACGTGAAGATCTTCACCTTTACCGCTCCCACAAAGGCCGGTCCATTCCCGACATGTTGGAAGACCACCTTAAAAACGCACAGGTCAATTTTGTCATTTCTTCTTCTGGAAACGCTGCCATCGCCGCTGCTTTACACACCATAAAGCTGCAGAAAACTTACCCACTTATTAACCTTCAAATTCTCGTTGGACAAAACATCGACACACACAAATTACAAATTTTAAACCAAATTATAGCTAATCACCCCTTCATCTCCCTCAAACAAGTCCCCAACCCCAAACAAACCGCTTTCCAAATCGACAAAACTGGAGCGGCGAAAAACCTTCGCCAGTCTACCGATGACACAGCTTTACCCGGCTACACATCTTTAGCCAAAGAACTCGCCACCATCCCCAACCTATCCGCCATTTTTATTCCTACTTCAAGCGGCACCACTGCCCTTGGTTTATTTCAAGCTTTTGAGCAGCTCAATATTCACCCCCAAATCCACATTGTTCAAACCACTAGCTGCCACCCCATCGCCCAATATTTTGACCATTCCTCATACCCCACCGAGACAAGCCTCGCGACAGCCATCAGTGATCCGGTCGCACATCGCAAACCAAATCTTATAAACGCCATTCAAGAATCTCGTGGATCAGGATGGATAATAACTAACGCAGAAATTGTTGCAGCACAAAAAATAACAAAAGAGAAATGCGGTTTAGACATTTCTCCCAACAGTGCTTTGTCAATTGCCGGCTTACAAAAGGCTGTAAAAAATATCTGGCAGCCAAACGGATCTATAGTTTGTCTCATTACCGGACAGTAGTTATTTGTCGACGTTTTCGAATTACCAAAAATAATACCACATTATGACTATTCCAGTCTTTTTCATCATCAAAAGCTTTGCGAACTGACCCCAAACCAAAATAATCGGATTTTTTAGAACCTCTTGCAATAGTACCGCCATCTGAACTCGTTATAAGTCCATTTACAAAAGAGGCATTTATATTTGGTTTAAAATAACCATCTATATGTAAAACTTTTTTTGAACCATAGCTATTTTCTATTTTTTCTTGAGACAGAAAAACTAGCGCTTCATCGTAGGAAATAGTACCAATCTCGTATTTATTCCACTCATCCTCAAATATTTTTTGGAGGATTTTTTTATGGGCCACAGAATGTTTCGGATCTCTATCTCCCTCCCACAAAGCACGATGGAGCTCCAACCGAGAAGAAATATTTTCTATTTCTAGCGCACGCTGCAATACACCCACCCCCTGATAGTATTCTTCTAAAAATAGATGCGCTGACCCAAAAGAAAGTCTTAAAGGGATACGACCCTGCGGATCCATAAAAAGATTTCCTGTTTCCAATTTTTGCAGCAACCAAAAATCATCATTTTCAGGCAGACAAGGTAAAGGTAAGTGGGGAACTTTTTCTCTCCAATCATCACAAAACCTTTTTTTTCCCTCTTCCGTACCCACACTATACTCACCACGCCGAACCAAACCAAATAATTTTTCTGCTTCTGGAACGGCTGACAGCTTCACTTCTGTCAATCCTTGTTCCTCAGGTTTTATTTTTACTCTATCAAAGGCTAATTTTTTTTCAACTGCGGCGAAGCCGTCTTCGAGTGCTTGGAGCAAGGTCTTTATATCTTGTAATGCTCCTGGTGGTTTTTGCCGTGCGAGATAAATAACACGCAGTTTTAATGCCAGCTGTTCTAACATCACATACAAAGGTGTTAAGAAAGTCATTAAAGTCGCCCCTCGACTATCAAACTTTGACAAACCATTATTTCTTAATGTCGTACTAATAGTAGCTACTAATTCAAGTATTCTCCTCTCCAGCATCTCTCCTTTCTGATTCCCACTAGAAGATGATACATTCGCATCTAAATCAATGGTAATACGCAATTGATATATAAGTTCTACCAACTGATTATAACTGGCCAAAAGCAGCTTTTCTTTTGCAAACCGCTCCTCACATACTACCGGGCCATTTTCTACCATATGGACTACTCTATTTTTATTTATTCATCACCATCAATTCAAGCACACCATCTTTATTAGCATCCGCAATACTAAGAACCATCGGACCTTGCACAAAACTCGTCGAGACTTTAAATTGCCCAGTCATTTTACCATTCAAATCAAAGAGTTTTACAGTTGGCAGTTTTGATGTTAAGGGGAGAGTCGCGATTTCTACCTTACCATCATTATTAATATCTCCAACAGCAATACTTAAGCCCATTTTTACCGTTTTGTCATATGGCGTAAAACGTTTTTCTATCTTACTCAGACGACTATCATACACCAATATTTCATTTACACGACCTTCACCCGCTCCGAGAATAATTTTTCCTTCTTCCTTACCGCCTTTCGTTGGCACAATACCCACACTAAAGCCGCCGGTATATTTTTCACCAAACGGATAAATACCTTTATTTAAAATTTTACCATCCGGATTATACACTACAATTTTTCCACCCTTGGCTGGAGCGACCACAATCTGCAAATTCGCCCCAGAAAACAGTTTTCCAACTGCAATATTCATTTCACCCGTATATTTATTCCCAAACGGATATTCACTTAATACCACACTACCATTACTGCCAAAAATTTCGAGCTTCGATCCAGTTACAATAATTTTTTCTTCAGTCCCGTCACCATTTAAATCACCTTGATAAATTTTTGCGCCACCGGCATACCCTTCTTCAAACACGAAAAAGCCGTTTCTCGCACGTTTTCCAGCAATATCAAAGAAACGTAAAAATGATCCATTATTAAACACAGCGTTATGAACCGTCTGGAAAGTTTTTAACATCAAAAGTCCATCTTTGGCTGGCACATTTATTTTATCAACTATTGCACCATTATTGGTCGCCTTATCTTGTTTGCCAATAATTTTTTCATACTCACCACCTAAATCTACGGTTTGCGTTTGGCCGGTCGCATTCACTACCGCGACACCATTACTATAATCACGACGCCAAACGTCTTCTATAAAATTTTGTTTACCATTCTGACTTAGAGCCGGAGCAACTGGCGCACCAATATTTACATCGTATTCATCATACCACCACAAATCATTATGTCCCTGGTCACCGTAATCAAAAGAATAATAGGCGTTATCACCAAGCATCGAACTAGTCAGACCAAAGCGCATAGTTTTATAATCATCTTGCCTGCCAGTATTTTTGGTATTCGCATTCACTACAATTAAATGTGGCTTCGTACTCTGCTGCTGGTATTGAAAAAGATCCATGGTATAGTTCCAACCAAATTGCGGAAAATTTTCAAACATTACACCATTCACGTCATCACGGTAGTATTTATGCCCACCACCTTGGTTCGCTACGATAAGATAATTTTTATTATTTAGCAATTTTCGCGTAGTCTCAAAAACCGTCCTTACACCATCACGCCAGATATTATCAGCATCAGCCTTAACTTCCGCTATTCCATCACGATTAAAATCAGCCCGGTCGCCACTAAACCAAGTAACATCCCCCCAACCGTTATCGTAAAACACTCCATCCCACAGGCCCGTTCCCAAAATTTGATCGCTCACAAACCGTGCAAGATAGGTATTAAAACGCTGCCCATTTACCAAGGGACAACTATTCGTAATATTTAGCATTGATGTTCCCGGCCAAAATGACATCTTTTGCCCATTTTTATCATAAAAATACCAATCACTGGTAATTCCGCTTACCAATCGTCGGCGCATTTCACCCGGGCCAGTGGCCGCGTCATCACGCACTTCTTGCATGGTAATGTAGGCTAAAATAACAATTTTTGGGTTATACTCACGTAATTTTTTAATTTTTTCCGGATTGCGGACCTGATTTTCCATGTCAATAATAACTACATCCCACTTAGACAACTCTTTCACCTCATTATCCGTTAAATCCCATTTCAAGAAATAGTTAGCTTTTTTAGGCGACTCTATGGCACGTGCTGGCTGAAAAAGCCCTAATACACCACCTGATAAAAGCAAAAACGCTATAAAGGTAATTTTGATGGTCTTAAAGAGTGTATGCATAGGCTTTATTATTAACAGCCTATTATACCACAAAAACTCAAGTTTGTCTAGTCATTTCGACAAAATATGTCGCACCTAGCCAGAACCATTTTAATTTATAAAAAGACCTTTTCTAAACATTAAAAAATTCAACAGTCTTTTTTATTAAATACTCAAAATTTTATAATTTTTGAGTATTTAATTCTGTATTTGTGTGATAATCCGCTTAATCAATATTATGAATATAACTTGCCGAACCTTCGCGAGAGACTACTCGAGCCGGAATACCCACTGCTACCGCCGAGTCTTCTATCGAGTTTAGAAGCACCGCGTTGGCACCAATGGCACAATAATTGCCAATAAAAATTTTTCCAAATATTTTTGCTCCCGGACCAATAAAAACATAGTTGCCTATAACTGGCGTTCCCTGTTTTTCACCTCGATTTGAAATACCGATCGTTACTCCTTGGGACAAATTACAATAATCACCTATTACGGCATCACTGTGCACCACCACCCCGCCAAAATGCCCCAGAAAAAACCCTTGGCCAATTTTAGCACGAAAAGAAATATCAAAGCCGTATTTAACTTTTAATCGTCTATACCACAGAAAAAACATGGCAAACAAAACCCAGTTTCTCTGGTAATAAAATTGAGCCGCTCTAAACACGGTAATAAATTGTAAACCTGGAATAAATGAAATAAAAAATACTTTAAACCAAGCCACCAAATTAAAACTTTTGTACCCATATCGTTTGTAGTCATGGGTCAATATTTCCGAAAGTTTCATAATTATTTTTAAAGTAAAAATTAAGTCATTAAAGATCGATAAATATTTTCATATTTTTCTACCATTTTTTTGAGGGAAAATTCTCGTTCAGCTTCTTTTTCTCCTTCAATACCTAAAATTCTGGCTTTGCCAAAATTTTCAAAGCACCATTGTATCATTTCACGTAAATTCTCTACGCTCCCTTTTTGGGCTAATAAACCATTTTTTTGGTGTTGAATAATTTCTTTGAGCCCATCTGCATCAGATGCCACAATTACTCGTCCTGCTGCCATCCCCTCCATAGCCACAATCCCCAAGCCTTCCCAAAGTGACGGCATAAGGACGATATGGTTAGCAGCCAGAATTTTTGGAACATCATGTGTTGGTGCTAAAAAATGCACTCGCTCATTTATTTGTAATTTTTTTGCTTCTGCCTGTAGACTGTCCCGAAGCGGACCTTCGCCCACAATAGCGTACTCCCATAACCAATTTTTTAAACCAGCCAAAGCTTGCAAAGCCACAGTATGTCCTTTTTGATCTGCCAAGCGACCAATCGTCACCAAACGAAATATACCCGGATTTTCTTCGAGAAGCGCAACATCTTTAAAACGCGCCAGGTCTATACCATGACGAATCACTTCAATTGGACGATAAGTTTTATAACGCGACAATAAATACTCGACCACCGATCGAGATGGAGCGGTATAAATATTTGTATAATTAGCACTCCATTGTTTTAAGCGATGTTTAAACCAGCCTTCTGAAATATTGTGATTATGTTCGGTCGTAACTATAGGCAACCCCAAAACATGGGCTATCACTCTCCCCCACCAATCGCCACCAAATAAATGGGTATGGACTATATCCGGCTGCAAGTTCTTAAGTTCATGATACAGTTTTTTAAAAAGTCCAAAGCTCAATGCACCTTTTTTAGGAATTAGTTTTATTTGTATGTGAGACGAACTTATTTCCCGAGCTAGCGGTATAATATCTAAAAAAACAATAATAGTTACTGTAAAAATCGACGGATCAAGATTATTTACCAAATCAACTACCATCCGCTCGGCTCCCCCAAAGTTGAGGGACGGAATAATGTGTACTACATGAATTTTTTTATTGGCCATAAGACTCTACTTTAAATTTTTTCCGGCACCCAGAATAGCGAGTCCAAGCGGCAACCACATGACACTATTAAAATACGACGTACCAAATAACTCAAAAAGTACAATACCAGCACTCATTATGCACAGCGTCTGGAGCAAATGTTTTTGCGCCACCCGACTATGTTCGGCGGCAAATAAAAAGTAAAAAATACTCCCCAAAAAAATACTAAAAGTAACGAGGCCAACGACCCCTTCTTCAAGCGCAATCTTTTGAATAAAGCCATGCGAGTCAAGCGGTGCAGCCCCATGATCCATAATAAAATCTTCTGTATCAGCGAGGAGACTCACATACATGCCGGGCCCGTAGCCAATCCAGGGTGAGCGTTTAAAATAAAACCAGGTAATTTCCGTCATTTGAATACGCGTATCATTAGAGCTCGAAACCCGATACGTAAACAAAAACATCCCCATATAAACTGCTGCCACCAAGCTAAGAGCGATTATCGGCACTACCAAAATTTCTTTTTTGGTCTGCCACCAACGTGCAAGTTGAGTTCGTAAAAAGTATACGCCGAGCACTCCCTCAAGCGCCATGGCGAGCCAAGCAGCTCGCGACAGGGTAAGAAAATTAATTATCAAAATAATAGCACTCCCTAAAGCGTACCCGTACCATATTTTTTTATCAGGATTTTTTATCCTCGCTTCATAGGTAAGATAAAGCGCAATGGGCAGAGTGACCGTTAAAACTTCGGCGAGCAAATTATGGTTATCCCCAAGCGGAGCAAATCCGAATAAAGTATATGGAGTGGCTTCTAAAAAAGATGAAGATGACACAATAAATAACGACGAGAGACCAAATAATGCCGACAACACCCCCACCATAAACCAAATGCGCAGCATCCGCATAAATACGGTTTGTGTTTTAACCAAAATATTCGGGAGCAAAATAAAGAAAACCGGACAAAATAACATCGGCCGAATTAAATACTTGATGGAAGAGAATACGCGGTAGTCATAAGCATGAAGGGCGGAGATGGTGCTGGCAGCGAAAAAAAGCAGACCAAACGGGATAATTTTCCAGAGATAGCTAAGATTAGCCCAGCGTACTGGAAAAAATTTAACTACTATCGCGAGCAGTGAGCAACCGGCGAGCGCCATGGCGATAAAATCGACGAGCGGCGCATTAATAGCAGAAAGATAGGTAATATTACGGCTAAAATCATAGTTACTAAAAGCGACTTCCAAGCCATGAAACAAACCAAACGCGCAGAGCGCGTACAGCCCGTAATCAATATTAAGCAAAAAGAGCGCTCCCAAAAGTACGCATAAAATTACCAAGCCAGCCAGGTTAAACCAGGCAATCGGGACAAACAGCAAAATTCCCAGAATAAAAAACAAAAGCACTCCCGTGTACCATCGGGCGTGCCGTTTAAAAATTTTATCTTCTTCTAAAGTAATCATTGGCTTCATTAAAGCCAAATTATTATACCGTAAATATTAATTTATCACAATTTTTTACAAACAAAACGCTTCAAAAGAGCAGTTTTTTTGGCATTCTCTAATCCTATAAATTATAGGTGATATCGCTTCGGCGTTCGATAGCTAAAACATATATTTCTCCGGATAGATCAAGGCGATAAATAATGCGAATTTTACCCTTACGAATCCGGTAAATACCATCATGCCCAGAGAGCTTCTTTATGTCATAATTGCCAATTATTTTACCGCTCTTTATATCTTCTAAAATATCTTGGATTTGTTTTTTCTCTTTAGCATTGAGTCTACTAAGGGATTTAGAGATTTTATCGACCATATTAAAGCCGGGAAAGTATGTCTTCTACCTTTATTCCACCTTTTTGTATTTTGGTAAAATCAACCACTTCTTCCCACTGTGATTCACTAGCATCGACCGGAGTAATGTTAAAAATTGGTTTGGATCGACGCACTACTGTCAAAATTGCTCCTTTATCAACTGCAGCAATATATTTTCCCAATTGTTCACGCAAATCTTTGAGGGCCACAATATTGATTTTATTATTAGAATTCATACAAATACAAAAATGTTAACGTTTAGATTAACTAAAGATTAACATTTTTAAGAAAACATGTCAAAAACAAAAAACCACTCTTGTGGAGTGGTTTTTTGGTATCATCTTCTATCAAGAGACTTGATAATAAATGAAGTAGGTGCCCGGGTCATGCGTATGATGCATGCCCGGGCGAAACTTACCGCGCGGAGGCGTCGACTGGAGAACGCTCGAATGAGAGCGTGCTCCGATCAGTTGCCTGTCCGCGTGGTCGCTAGTTTACCTACTCTCCCGTTTCCCCGGGAGCAGGGTGGCCGCGTTAGCAGCCGATGTTGGCCGGGGTGAACCACTTGTTCACAGACCCCGACCAGGGGTGGGGGTTGTCCTGCCCCACCTTGATGGCGCCGTTGATGCGCACGGTGCAGGTCGAGAGGGACGGCGTCCCGCTCAACCCGTACCAGGGCATCGAGGAGTCAACGGCCCGCGCGACGCGGGCGTTGAACTCCACTCCCCAAGTGCAGGCTTCGACCCGCGAGAGCGCGACGGTGTACGTCGTGTTCCCGAAGGTGTCTTGCGACTTGGTGGTCGGCGCGGCGAGGTCCGCCGAGTACACGTGGGCCTCGGCGAGCTGCGAGCAGCTCACCTCGACCACGAAGCTCCCTGGGGGCGGCGTGACCGGGCAGGCGTTGCAGCTTCCGCCGCAGTCGATGCCGTTCTCGCTGCCGTTCTGGATGCCGTCATTGCACGACGGCGCGGTGACGGGCTGCTTGCAGTAGCCCGCGTCGCAGACCAGGGGGGAGGTGCACATGGCATCCCCCACCCGGCCGCACTGGGCGCCCTGGGTGCCGTTGCCACCCTGCTGGACGACCGCGCAGTAGGCGTTGACGCACTGGAGGGGGTTGGTGCAGGTGGCGTCGCCGACCGAGCCGCAGTGGGCGCCGGCCGTGCCGTTGCCGCCGTTGACGACAGGCGGGGGGGACGCGCAGTAGCCGTTGCGGCACTGCAGGGACCCGATGCACATGGCATCCTGGGCACCGCCGCAGGACGAGCCCTGCATGCCGGTGCCCCCACCGTTCTGGGTGGAAGGCGCGGACGGCATGCCCTGGGTGGGCTCCATGCCGCAGGCGGCGGCGAAGACGGTGGCGGCGAGGAGGGAAGCGAAATCGCGGATGGTCTTCATGGTGCTCTCCTGTCAAGGAATACCCGGTCTTGTCCCGGGCGATCTTGGCACGCTCGACGGTATTGTCGTTGCGTGTTGCAAGCAGATACTATTTGTATAGTAGCTATTTGCAAAACACGCAACGTTTTTTTGGTAAACTAGCTAAATTGTAAAGAACGATTGGTTTAGACTTTTAAGGGTCTAAGAAGAAGGTATAAACTTTTTTATTTCCTCTTCTTAAACTCTTTTAACTTAACAAATTAGTATACCATGTTTTTGTACTTTTGTCAATAGCTATCGGTTTATTACTTCTTTTTCAGCTTTTTTCAGATTCTTTATCGTAACAGATAAGTATAGCACGTTTTTATGGTTTTGTCAAGTGGTTATAATTCTTACTTTACCAGATCTGTGCAGGAAGTATTCCTGCCCATATCTAGTAGGTGGGAGAGCGGATTTATATCCGTCTCCCACCCGAGCGCAAGCGCCAGGTGTGCCGCGGAGAACTTTCGTCCTCCGTGATACTCCATGAAGCACTCACGCGGTGTTTTTCCGACCTAGGGAATGATGCGCCACTCGGCGCCCACGTAACCCGTGGGCGAGATGGCGGTCTGGCTGGGAGCCAGGAAGAAGCGGCCGAAGCCGACCCCAACGCCCGCATTCAGCCACATGTCGCTGAACAGGCGGACGGCCAGAGCGGTCGTCGGACCGGCGAGCCACTCCCGCGACCCGGAGGTCCCATGGGACAGGCCGGCGACACCCGCCCCGAACTCGACCCGGTCCTTGACCCGGGCGACAATGCTCAGGGAGCCGTCGCCCCAGGCGCTCAGGCCGCGGGTCTTGAGACCCAGGTCAGCCATCCCGACGCCGCCCCGGAACTGGAGCCAGGCGATGGAGCTGAGGCGGAATCCCAGGCTGACGCGGAGCGGCGTGAGGCCGCTGCCCGGGGCCGAGAAGGCACCACCAGTGCCCAGCCCGAACTCGAAGCTCGGGGGGGCGATGGGGGCCGCCGGACCCATCGGGCCAGCGGGGCCCTGGGGGCCGACGTCGCCCTGGTCGCCCTTGGGGCCGGTTTCGCCCTGCGGGCCAGCGACGCCGTCCTGGCCGTCGCGGCCCGGACGACCCTGGGGGCCGCGCAGGTCGCGGGGCTTGAGGCACCAGATCTGCGCAGCCTTGCGGCCCGAAATGCTGACGCCCTCCACCCAGTGCCACTCGCGCTGCCATGCGGCAGGCGCAGCGGCCTCCGCACGGCGGCCATCCACGTCGCTCTGGGCGACCTGTCCGCCATTGTGGCGGGGGGCGTCCGCGGTGCCACGCACTCCGATCCACTCCCCCTCCCGGCAGGTGCGCCGAATGGGGTTATGGTCGGAGGGGACCTCCCCCTTGTCCCCCGTCCAGACCAGCTCGTCGCCGGTGCGGCTGTTGGCCGAGACGGCGGGCTCGATCTGGAACGGGGTGGGTGAGGGCTCGTCGGCGCGGACGACGTTGGTGGCGAACAGGGACAGGGCGGCGAGGGCGAAGGCGACGGTGCGGACGGTGATCTTGGTCATGGTCGTGCTCCTTGCCCAGGTTTTTGACCTGGGTAGATGTTCAGGTGGTCTACGTTACGTGCTGCAAGCAGATACTATTGTGTATAGTAGCTATTTGCAAAACACGTAACGTTAGCCTTATTTAAGTCGGAATATATTGTAAAGAACGGGCGGACTTTGTCCGTCAGGAGGTGATATTTGGCATAAAGCCTATCCCCTGCTGACCACAAAAAACCTTTTTTGAAGTCTTTTATTATAACAGATTAGTATAGCATGTTTTTATGTTTTTGTCAATAGTCTTTGACGCACTTTATACTTACTTTAGAGCTATACTACTTATTATTAGCTTATTTTAAGCTTTTTTCCTTTATTTACCTGTTGTAAAGAGCTTTTCCCAAATTTCTGACTTCTCTGGCATTTTTTTAAGTTAACAAATTAGTATAGCACGATTTAAGATATTTGTCAAGATTCTAGACTCTTGGCTTATAATATCGGCTTTTAGAGCTTACTTTCTTCTTATTCCCCCTCCAAAAAGCGCTTGTCTGTATCCAAATCTTCAATAATACGACCAAATAGCCCCAGGCCTGAGTAAAGCGCGATTTATGTCTCGCTCTAAGGAAAAACATTCATGAGCCCGAAAAACCCTATAGATACTTGTTTTCTCCACCCTACTATTTTTTGACTTTTTGTCAATGCAGAAAAAATCGGGCAAGAGACTTAGCAGTGTTTCTTTTTTATTTCCTATTTTTACAAATAAAGTTAACAAATAACAAATAAATTAGAATATAACATAAAGGTCGAAAACAATTAAAATGTCGAAAACAATTAAGAGGTCTAATAAATCCAAGCTTTTGCCAGATAGTCTATCTACAGAACATTTAA
>CAZQNF010000016.1:0-12300 GCA_964594675.1 uncultured Gammaproteobacteria bacterium
TCAGCCCAAGGCTGATCCGTCTTGGGCGGAAGGATAAGCCTCTGTACGCACTGTCATTGCGATCCGCGGCGGCGGAGAAACAATCCCCCTGGAATCAGACAAACTTACATCTAACGCTTTACAGGCTGGTTCTCAAATCAAGGGAATTGCTTCTTCACTTCGTTCCTCGCAATGACCGGATAGAAACCTGGATTGTTCAATCAAAATACTTGATACTAAATACTCAGCGTAACCTACTCGCCTACCAACTAAAAAGCTAACGATTACTGCTTATCTGGCAACAGATAAACGCTCGGATCATAAATATTAATAGCTGGAAAAACACGCGCCGAATCTACAGAGAGATTATCTACAAAACTCCTGAGATCTATATTCCGAGTTTCTTGGGAAGCAAAATTATCAACTTGAAACGGGATGACTCCAACCAATCCATCGTTTAGATAGAGTCCAGCATAAAAATTGGCGGCTTTATAGCTATAAGCTGTATTGTTCGTAAAGGTAAAATTAATTGCTTGCGCTGAAGCAGCATCAACGTTTTCCGGATGAGTAAACGCAAACTTATCAACTATGAAATCTAAGCGAGTATTTTGCCAGCTATTAAGATTTGGAACTTTTTTACTGGAAATCCGCTCCCATACTATATTGGTGAGCAGGATTTGCGATTCACTGGGCGCGTTTGGCGTAAAACCAAAAAAACCAAACAAAGAACTTTGTCCTGGCAGCAAAAATCCACTCTGGGTCGGAGAATTTTGGCCGTCAACGATAAAATAATAATCAAACTTTACCAAAAAACGCGAATTAGGATTGCTTACTTGAGCAATAATATCGTACTTATTTACCCCACCCGGAAAAACAGCGGTTGAGTCCACACTTAATGCTTGAGCGGCTAAATTAGTATTTATTTTTTGGTAATTAGCAAAATTTTTTAAACTCACAATGAGCTGTTTTTCTTTGGGAATATTGAGCAGATACGCGCCAAATTTTATAAGTGTATAGCCCCAGGCAATGGCAATTACGATGCTCAAAAAACCAACAATCAATTGGTAAAAAAACAAGGTATTGCGGGCATACCAAAAGCTGTATTTTAGCTCTCGATTACTAAACTCCCCGCTTGGATCTTGATAATTTTGTAACTCGGCCATAGAAGTCAATTATACCAAAAAAAATCTGATTCCCCAATAATTATTGCTTTTTCTTTCTTAAGCCTATTAAAATTTTACAAGTTGTCGAGAAGGGAAAAATGAACTATAGTAATAATACTTTACATCATTTATGCCCTATACCAAAACGATCCCCAAAGATTTGACCATCGAAGACCTCATTAAAAAAATTCAAGAATATAAACCAAATTTAGACGCGGACTATCTGCGATTGGTTTATAATTTTGCGGCCAGCGCTCACGAAGGACAATTTCGCAAATCCGGCGAGCCATATATCGTTCATCCGCTTGGCGCCGCTTATATCCTCTCGACCATGAAGATTGATACAGATATTATTGCGGCCACCCTACTTCATGACGTTCCAGAAGATACTGCCGTAACGCTTGAAGAAATAGAAAAAAACTTTGGCGCTGATGTCGCTTCAATGGTTCGAGGCATCACCAAGCTGGGAAAACTCAAGTATCGCGGTGTTGATCGCTACATCGAAAACCTGCGCAAAATGTTTATGGCCATGGCCGAAGATATCCGTGTCATGATTATAAAATTTGCTGACCGTACCCACAATCTCCTGACCCTCGACGCCCTGGAAGAAAAAAAACGCGAACGAATTGCGCTCGAGAGTCTCGAAATTTTTGCGCCCATAGCTAATCGCCTGGGTATGGGTGAATTTAAAGGACTCTTGGAAGACCTGTCTTTTTTACATCTTAAACCTAAAGAATTTCTCAAAACCAAACAAGTGCGTGATCAAATTCTCACGGATACCGAAAGCTATATAGAGCAAATAATCAGCAAACTTCAGAATTGCTTAAAAGAAAACCGTATAGATTACCTAAGTGTATACGGTCGGAAAAAACAGCTTTACAGTTTATATCAAAAACTCCAGAAAAAAGATTGGCAAACCGATAAAATTCAAGATATTTTAGCGGTTCGAGTTATTGTTAAAAATATTGCCGATTGTTATGCTACGCTTGGCATAATTCATAAACTTTGGCGACCAATCGCGGGTAAAATTAAAGATTATATCGCGCAACCAAAACCAAACGGCTACCAATCACTGCACACCACCATTCTGGGCGAGAAAGGCAAAATTGTTGAATTTCAAATCCGTACCGAAGATATGCACAACGAAGCTGAATTTGGTGTAGCCGCACATTGGCTCTACGATGAAAAGGGCAGTCGAGTTATTCCAACCAAAGATATTGGCTGGGCTAAAGAGCTGGCCAAAATCCAAAAAGAGATTTTGGTAAACATGTCGGACTTAGAGGATCTTAAACTCGATTTTTTCCAAAACCGCATTTTTGCTTTTACGCCCCACGGCGATGTAATCGACTTGCCGGAAAACGCGACGCCAGTTGATTTTGCTTATCATATCCATACCGATATCGGCAACCAGTGTAGCGGCGCGCGTATCAACGAACAAATGGTGAGTCTTGACACACCCCTCAAAAGCGGTGACATTGTTGAGATTATTACCGATAAAAATCGCAAAAAACCTAATGCTGACTGGATAAAATTTGTAAAAACACACATGGCCAAATCCCGTATTCGGGATAGCATAAAAAAGAATTCTTCTCTTAAAAATTGGATTAAAAATATTTTACCAAGGAAAAAATAGAACCTCTTCAGAAATAAAAAACATCCGTTAACGGATGTTTTTTAGGGTTTAAATTTTATAGTCTTTTCATTATTTTCTAAACTTCACCACTTGATAAATCGAGAATGATAAAATAATCACCCCAATTATTTGCGTAACCGAAAAGCTTTTGTGGAAATAAAAGTAATCAATAAAAATCGCTGAAGCTGGCCAGACTAACTCACAAATCGCACTTACGCGCGCCGGAGTTTTGCGTAAACCAAAGTAATAAATAAGAAGCGCTACCATGCCGGTTGAAAGCGTGATAGTACCGAGCGCCCACCACTGGGCATGAGAAATCATGCTAACCGATGTTACATTACCACTCACTACTGCAATGATAAAAGCAAATAACGCCGCAAAAATAAACCGTAGCCAGGTGGCGGTAAGATAAGAAACTTTTGCTAAAACGATTTTAGAAAAAGATGTGGAAGACCCCCACATCATACCTGCGAGAATGGCAAGGATAGCGGCCATAATGACCACACTCCCACTCCCCAAGTTTACCTGTAAATCTTTAAACGTCACGAGGTAGGAAGATGCGATGGCGAGTGTTGCCCAAGTCAAAAATCTTTTGTCAGGTTTTTCGCGCAACAAAAGGGTGGCGACTAAAATCGCCCAGATTGGTTGTAATTGCTGCAGGAGCACCACGACCGAAAACTGTACATACTGCACTTTTCCGAGCGCTGCTGTATAAAAAATCGTACCAAGTGCTCCAGAAAATAAACCAACAACTGCAATAGCGAGCCACTCCGAAGAACGCATTAATTTTATTTCTTTCCACTTTTTGAAGAAAAAAATGACCGGCGTAAGAATTACGAGGCCAAGTATATGTTCCCAAAAAACAACTTTGGCTGGCGAAACAGAATAGAGACCGCTACGCAGCAATCCGTCCGCACTCCACAAAAGCGCTGCCAAAATAATAAAAATTGGTCCGACCGCTATTTTCTTCCAAACAGTATTTTTATCCAAAATAATTTTTTCTGTCCCAGCCATACTTTTTTTCTCAGCCAAACTTTGAAATAAAAAATTATTTCATTATTTTTTTCATAAGCTCGTTAAGTTCTTCGCGCGTATGAAAATGAATGGTGATAGAACCTTTATGCTGGCGATTTTCCTGAACCGCGACTTTGGCGCCAAGCGTTTCGCGCAGGCGATCTTCCAAGAAGAGTAGGTCAGGATTTTTTCCGACTGTGCCTGGGAGAGTGGCAATTTTTTTCTCCAGCTCTTTGACGGTAATTTTTTTGCCAGTCATGGATGAAAAAATTCCCATTTGTTCATCCGCACTTTTTAAACTCAGCAAACTTCGGCCCTGGCTCATACTAATCTCGCCATGGCGCAGGGCATCCTGAATAACATTGGGCAGTGTTAAAAGTCGCAAAGTATTGGCAATAACCGATCGACTTTTGCCGACACGCGTACTTACATCTTCCTGGGTTAAGCCAAATTCTTTAATAAGCCGATGGTAACTGAGCGCTTCTTCAATTGGATTGAGATCAGCGCGTTGAATATTTTCGATAATGGAAACTTCCAGCTGCTTTTGTGGAGAAAAATCTTTGATAATAACCGGAATTTCCGAGAGTCCGGCGCGCTCAGCGGCACGAAACCGGCGCTCGCCAGCCACAATTTCATACATCTCTCCCCCTTTGGCCATTACTAAAATGGGCTGAAGTATACCATGCTCACGCACCGATTGGGCCAGATTATCAAGTTCTTCTTCGTTAAAATCTTGACGCGGCTGATCTGGATTTTTTATAATATTTTTGAGCGAAACAGTTCTGATACCATCTAATGATGACACCGTATTTGGCGTAATTTCTACTTTTTTGGGCGTCGCTGGAATAAGCGCACCAAGACCTCTCCCTAAAGACATACGTAAAAGTTATTAATTATTCGTGTTCAAATTTATCTACAATTTCTCGCGCGAGTTCGGTATAAGCTTTGGCGCCTTTGCCATTTTTTTCGTAGTGAAAAATCGTTTTGCCAAAACTTGGCGCTTCGGCCAGGCGAACGGTGCGTGGAATAACCGTGTGAAAAACATTTTCGGCAAAATATTTGTTTAACTCCTGCAATACTTCTTCGCTCAGGCGGTTGCGCGAATCAAACATAGTTAAGACTGATCCTAAAATTTTTAAATCCGGTTTTAACTGTCCCTGAATCAATTCAATAGTTTTGAGAAGGTGCCCCAAACCTTCGAGCGCATAGTATTCTGCTTGTACCGGAATAAGAATATAATCCGCGGCAATGAGACCGTTGAGTGTTAAAAGCCCGAGCGATGGCGGACAATCAATAATTATATAATCGTAAGCGTGCTTAATCTCACTAATGGTATCACGCAATTTAAACTCACGACGCTCAGTATTTACGAGCTCAATATTTGCTCCGGCCAAGTCTGAAGTCGCGGGCACAATTCTGAGCCCGTCATGAGCCGTATTTTTTACAACCTTAGCGACCGGCACCTGGCCCATGAGAGCTTCATATAAACCTTGCTCAATGCTTTCAGTTTCTATACCTACCCCAGAAGTTGCATTACCCTGCGGATCAAGATCCACCAAGAGAACAAATTTTCCCATCTCCGATAATCCCGCAGCAACATTAACAGCCGTAGTGGTTTTGCCCACTCCCCCCTTTTGATTTACAATGGCGATAGTAACAGCCATACCTTGCTAACGTTTAAACATTAAACACCCAAACAACTAAGAACATGAAAATGTAAAAACTCCTCCTTAATTAAGTATTTCTAAATTTTTATATTCTCGTGTTTTAATAGATCGAATTATATCATGCGTTGACAAAACTGCCAAAACCAAGCTCCTTTAAAGACCAATCACAAATTACCACCTACTCCTAATAGGAATTACTTATATTTTTGGACACAAGCCAACCTTTAAGTTTTTTTTCTAATTTGAAAGTTTGACCCTCTAAAGATTCTGGTAAATAAAAGTACTCTAAACCGCCATGAGGCGTTGACCGATACGTTATTAATAAGTTATGCGCTGCCGGTTTATGACCCGTAACTATATGTTTAATACTAATAATTGACTGAATACTCCACCAAGAGCACAGCTTTTCAGTATTATAAAGCAACATTGCGTCATTAAAGAGATAAAGCCCATACCGGTACTCAGATTGAAGAAATAGTTTTTGCTGTAAGTTTTTTTTGCGCACGAACATAAACAAAAACCCAATCCCTAACAAGCACACACCGACTATGGCTACAAACAACTTACTAGATGATGGTGGACTTTTGTGCTGTAAAAAATCTAAAATTACACCAAAAACCACCACACTTAAAAGGATAATTCCTATAACACTAGCCAACTTGTGATCCAAATAGTCATTTTCAAAATTCATTGGAATAAATTCCACGTTAGCTGGAATGGTATTTTTTGTAAACAAAACCGATTGATAGCTAGAAGGAATTGCTGTTTTATCTACACCAATAAATGCCAACATAATAATAAATAATACTATTTTCGATTTTTTATATTTTGCATTTTAAAGTATAAAATATATTGACAAAATAAGCAAAAACAGGTACTCTCTTTGGAGAATTAAATTAATGGTAATTTTGCCCAGATGGCGGAATTGGTAGACGCACGGGACTCAAAATCCCGCGATCTCACGATCATGAGGGTTCGATTCCCTCTCTGGGCACATACTAAGAAGAAAACTATTCTTCTTTTTTAATTTAAAAATTGTATTTTTAGCCAAGCTTTTTTATAATACCTTTTTAAATTTTACTATGAATGAAGTTAAAATTGGCAAATACCAGCACTATAAAGGAAATTTTTACCAAATTATTGCACTTGGGAAACTTGAAGCTACGCAAGAAGAAATGGTTATTTACAAACCACTCTATGAAAGCGATGCTCTGGGCGAGGCATCGTACTGGATTCGTCCCAAAGATCAGTTTCTCGAGGAAGTGACTAAAGATGACCAAACAATGCCGCGTTTTCGATATATCAGTGAAAAGTAGGTATGTCTTTTTACCTTATAATTCTCTATGGTCTCATACTGGAAGTAAGTATTTTTATTTATATTTTTTATCGTGATTCAAAAAACAACAAAACTTTTCTTGGTCAACACCGAATTTTAGCCAAAAGTCTTATTGTAATTTTAAGCCTAGGCATTGTTACTTTGCTCTATGCCCGCCTGGTTGAACCCAATATTTTACGTATCCACTCGCAGGAGATAACAATACCAAAATTATCTCATCCACTTACCATAGCTTTTGTCTCCGACATTCATGTGGGTGATGAAAAAAAAGAAGGATCTGTTGCTAAAATTATCCAAAAAATTCAATCGGTTCATCCGGATATAATAATTTTAGGTGGAGACTATATTGTGAATAGCGGCACCACCAAAGATGAAAGTATCTACCTTACACCCTTAAAACAACTTGCTGAAAAATATCCAACTTTTGCCGTGATGGGCAACCACGAATATGGATACAACCGCTACGATTATCCCATAACCGGCGATAAATCAGAATTTGTTAAGAAGCGATTTTCAGAACTTGGCATTCGCCTCCTTATAAATAATTTAGTCTGTCCAACTATCCAAGAGCAAAAAATTTGTTTGTTTGGGAGTGATGATGTATACAAAAAAAACTTCAATTTTGATGAGCTCAAAAACTGGGATGAAACCATTCCGCTTATCCAAATAAGCCACAACCCGGATGGCATACTCTACTGGCCAGAAGGAAAACAAAAGCCTGACCTTGAACTCGCCGGGCATACGCACGGCGGACAAATTTGGTTACCGCTTATCGGACCCCTTGGCAAGGTAGATGCTCGAATCGGCACAAATTATTATCGCGGATTGAACTATTGGCAAAATATCCCTATATTTACCAGTGTTGGCGCCGGAGAGTCGGGTGTAGGGTTACGATTTTTGACTCCACCAGAAATTACTGTTATCACTTTAGTGTCACAAAAATAAATAAAAAAGAGAGCAGTCGCTCTCTTTTTTACATCCAAATAATCGACAAGATTTACGGTTTTAATCGTCCGATTGTTCTTGGGAATGGGATACATTCACGCACATGCTCTACACCACAAATCCAGCGCACTGTGCGCTCCAAGCCAATACCAAAACCCGAATGGGGCACACTACCATAACGGCGGGTATCCAGGTACCATTCATAATCTTCTTGCTGTAAACCTTCGTGCTGAATACGCTCCATAAGGACCTGAACATTTTCCTCGCGCTGACTCCCGCCGACAAGCTCTCCACCATTTTCAGTGGCAATAAGATCATCGTTTAAAACAAGATCATTATTTGTTGGATCATGCTTCACGTAAAATGGCTTGATACTTTTTGGCCATTTTTCAATGAACACCGGCACTTCACTGTCTTTGGTTAAAATACCCTCGTCATCGTTACCCAGATCTTCGCCGTATTTAATATCTGAACCAAGCTCATTGAGTTTTTTGATCGCTGCGTCGTAGGTATAGCGTGTAAATGGCGCGTCAATTTTTTTGAGTTTTTCGATATCGCGCTCAAGAATAGCAAGCTCTTCCGTACATTTTTCAAGGACATAACGTACAATAAAACGCACCAACCCTTCCTGAAGTTTCAAATTTTCTTCGTGCTCCACAAATGCCGCTTCCGCGTCCATCATCCAAAATTCAGTAAGATGACGCTTAGTTTTGCTTTTCTCCGCGCGAAACACCGGCCCAAAATCGTAGCAACGGCCAACGGAGGCAATAGCTGCCTCAATATAGAGTTGTCCGGATTGCGAAAGATAAGCTGAACCCAAATCAAAATACGGTACGGTAAACAGAGTAGTTGTTCCTTCACAGGCATTGGGCGTAAATACCGGCGAATCCACGCGGATAAATTTTTGGTCGTGGAGATACGTATTAATAGCCGTAATAATCGCATCACGAATAATGAGAATAGCCCACTGACGCTTACTGCGCAACCACAAATGGCGGTTTTCCATGAGAAAATCCGGACCATGATCTTTCTTGGCAATTGGGAATTCTTCAGAAATTTGTACGGCTTTTACGTCATTCACTTGCAACTCATATACACCCGGTTTTTTGGGATGTTCAGTAATTTTGCCGGTTACAACTACCGAAGATTCTTGAGTAAGCGCTTCCACGGTTTGCCAAACATCTTCTGAAACCTGCTGTTTTGCCACTACGGCGTTAACCCAATTTTGCCCGTCACGAACTTCTAAAAACGCAATTGATCCGCTGGAGCGCTTGTTATAAAGCCAGCCTTTAATCGTTACTTCCTGGTTAAGAGATTCTTTTAAACTGTTCATATATATTTAAGTCATTTTTTAACTGCTTATAAGCAGCATTCTAGCGAAAACAACAAAATTTGGCAAATTCTATACATGCTCAATCCAGGCAATCTGCTCGCCACTACCGATGGCTTGCACTCCGTATATACCCATAACTACAAAAGGATTTTTAGCTCTAAGAGATACGGTTTTATGGTGCCACGGCTGATACACCGAGGCATACTCTTCACCCGTATTTACTCTGTCTCCCGCCTGCTTTTTCCAAGTGTAATACCCGCCGATTTCAGACACCAAATGCGTCGTACACTCTACCGGAAAAACGAGTGGCGAAGCAGTAGACTTAAAAATTTCTAAGTTCCAAACACTCTGCAGCCAATTCCGTAATTCTGTGAAACGCTCTTGCTCAGCAGCCCAATTATTTTCCCCATGATGATAGACTTCCCAAGTGCAGGCATGCGGAATGTCTATAGTCGGCATATTTCCCAAAAAAGGCGCAATATGCGATTCGTCAAACGCACCGACAGTATCAGCTTTGTCCCACGTAATATGAACTTTAGCATTGAGTGGATAAAATACTTGGCTACTCAGAGCATGAGTAAAGACGTGCGGCGTATTATGTGTTCCGGTGGTGTGAATATCAATAATATGAGTTGCATCGGTACTCAAGATTTTGAGGGTAGCAGCGAGCTTATTTTCGATCGAAAGATTATCCATTTGCAACAGATTCTCATAATACTGTTTTTGCTCAGCTAAACTCGAAAAAGGAATGTGTGTATTAAAAATACGATTCCAATTGACGCCGTTATGCATATTCCATCTTCCGACCAGCGCATTATACGCGCTCGCCTGCACTGCCACTGGATTTGCCACCGGCACAATAATTATGGTGCCTGGAATGTCTGGTTGTTTTTCGAGGTGAGTTACGAGTTCTCCGAGGAGCGTTGTACCAAAAATCTCCGGGCCATGGAGGTTGGCCTGTAAATAAATCTTTGGTCCGGGTTTACCAGTATTAAATACATAGGCATAAACTGATAACATTTCTCCGGTGGCCAGTTGTTGCACAGGCAATATTTGTTTGTAATTTTTCATAAACTTTATTTAAAGCGGTTGAAAAAATAGCTGACATTTCCCTGGCATTGCCCGCAGCGAACAACCTATCTTTTGCCCTTCTGTCACCTGCTCGCAAGGACCGCAACTTGATTCCCAAGGTACTTCGTGCCAGTCGTCGGCTTTTGCCGATACAAAACCAGCCTTTTGCACATAGTGAATAACTACCGGATTACTCGCATACGTAAGTAAAAATGCCCGCCAGCCTTTTTCTTTTACAATCTTAAGACGATCTTCAAACATTTTTACTCCCAATTTTTTTCCCCGATAATCCTTATGTACCCAAGCCGTACCCAATTCAGCCCAGCCCTCCACAGTCGGCCAAATCGCCCCAAACGCCACAATGTTCCCACCTTCATCTTTCTCAAGCACTGCCAAACCTTGTTCATACTGAGACCGCAACTTCTCTGCACTGATCCTGGTGGCGAGCAACTTTTCTTCTCGCGCGAGTTCGGCTGAAAGCCACTGCCAAGCATTCATATTTAACCCCTCCTGATACCCCATATCCCAGTTTATGATTGGTAAAAATTTTCTGTTTTCCATAAAATTATCTAAAAAATAAAAACAGCCTTTGCTTAAGGCTGCCTGGCGTTATTTAAAAATGTTTTTCAATAACTACAATCAACCTCAAGGAAAATGAGGTTGCGAGGACGTAGCGTGCAAATTACTGGAGGTGGCATAAAAACAAAAAACTTCTCATGAAGAGAAGAAAATTTAGACAAGAAAATCCTTCTCAAAGATTATTGAGAAGTACGACGACTAAGATTCAAAATTGCGTTATTCATATATTTACCTTAACTGAGATAAAGATTTTTGACAAGGTATTTATCCACACTCAAACTTTTATCTCATAAATATTTAAAAATCTTCCTTTTCATTTCTCATTTTATTTGACAGCCTAAGACAAATTCAGTACGCTTCATCTAACGAATTTTATATTTAGCTTTTGAAAATTATGTTCAAAAAAATTACTGCTACGGCCTTTGTTTTTCTTATTATGAGCGGCTGCGGCAAAAACGGAATGGTTGCCAATACCTCAAAAGCACTTGACCCTGATTTTTCTCGTTACGAAGATAAAGTTAATGGCTACCAAATAGATTTCCCCAAAGATTGGGAAGAAAAAGAAGGCAGTTCAGGAACAAATGTTATAGCTCTCTCCCCTCTTCAAAACGACCAAGATATGTTCCGTGAAAATGTTAATGTTACCATCCGAGATCTTTCGGGCGACGGGAGTGAAACCAGCTTAAAAGCAACAGCCGAGGCTGCTATCGAGGATATAAGAACTATTCTCAAAAATGTACAAGTAGAAACTTCGCGAGCTGAAACAATTAACGGTATGAACGGCTGGACTTTGGTATATACCGGCTCTAAAGATGATTTTAATGGTAAATTTAAACAATTTGTTATTTTTCAGGGTGGTCACGCGTATGCTATTACCTACTCGGCTGCAGCTACTGACTACACTACATTTGAAAGTGACGCGCAAAAATCTTTTAATTCTTTTACAATTTTATAAAAAAACCAACAAAAAAATCCTTCTTTTAAGAAGGATTTTTTCTTTTTATAGAGATTTCCACTCCAGAATATTTTTTTCACTGTGAAAAACCAAAAATTCATACAAAACTCGCCGGAGTTTTGGGCTAACATTTCCAGTATACCCCATAAGGTTTTCCCAGGAATTGTGATTTAAATAAACTAGCGCTTCACGTTCCAGCGGATCAAGCCACATCGGGTTCACATTTTTTTTCCGACAATTTTCATCAATCAATCCACCCATCTCGGTACAAAACCATCCGCCAGCCTGCGTCTCAATATTTCCACTACATCCGCCGCATGCTTGAGTCGCTGGAGCAAAACCCAAAAGCTGAAGTAACTGTAACATAAAGCCATATACCAAAACATCATTCACAATCGGCGCTGTATTCATCCAGGTAAGCCTACTAAACAAAAACCCAAACAGTCTTTCATCCTTTTCTACCCCACCCACCAACTGCTCAAACACCCGCAGTGTCCATTGGCTTAGGGTGAGTTTAGCAAAATCACCTCGCAAACCTGGAAAAATATTTACTGGTTGTGCTTGGAGCAACTGACTCATTTCTTTGGCTTGGATAACCTCGGCTTCAATGAGTGTTCCGATCTCT
>CAZQNF010000017.1:0-11477 GCA_964594675.1 uncultured Gammaproteobacteria bacterium
TTTTATCATAAAAAACCGCAAACTGCCCGGCTGTTGGCGCTCGTTCCGGTTTAAGCAAATGAATTGTGGCCGTATTTTTTTCTAATTGTAAACGGCATTTTTGCAAAGGAGCGCGGTGACGAAACCGAACATACATTTCTTCGGTTTCCGGATTTTTACCATTAACCCAGGTCAATTTTCCGATCGTAACATCAGTTTTCCACAAATCAACTTCTGTTCCAATAACAAGTTGGTTAGTTTTTATATTCTTCCCAATCACATAATATAACTCCGAAGAATTCATATTTTCCAGCTTAAAACCCAAGTGTCTTTGCCCAACCGTATAAAAACTCAAGCCTTCATGTTCACCAATTTTTTTGCCCGCAATGTTTATAATATTTCCTGGATTTTTCTTAATTTTTCTTTGCAAAAATTGTTTCATCGGCACTTCCCCAATAAAGCAAATGCCCATACTTTCTTGCTTTTCAGCAACCGGCAAAGCAAACTGTTTGGCGAGTTTTCGCACTTCTGGCTTAGTGTAATCCCCAATGGGAAAAAATACTGACGCAAGTTGCTCTTGATTCAATTGATGGAGAAAATACGTTTGATCTTTATTTTTATCTTTAGCCTGCAAAAGATCTGTAGTAAAAATTTTCGTTTTATCAAAACTCTGCTTAACTCCGGCGTAATGTCCGGTTGCCAAATAATCAAAACCTAAACTTTTCGCTTTTTTAAGCCACACACCAAATTTTATATAGGTATTACATAGCACGTCCGGATTAGGGGTTCGACCAGCCTTATATTCGCTGTACATATATTTAAGCACCGCTGCTTCATATTCGCGCGCAAAATCGAGTTTTAAAATCGGAACCCCAATCCTAGCCGCCACTTTTACCGCGTCACGATATTCATTTACAAAACAACTTTCTCCCAATTCGTTTTTTCCATAATAATTTATCATGTACGCGCCAGTTACGTCATAGCCGTTCTTTACCAAAAGCGCAGCCGAAACTGCGGAATCAACTCCGCCAGAGAGACAAACCAAAACTTTTTTACGTTTCATAATAACATTGAAAAGAAAAACCCAACTCTGTCGAGCTGGGCTTGTTCTTCGCAATTTTAGTTGCGTGGGTGATTTGATAAGCACGTTCGGCAATACAAAGGCTGTTTGCCAGATGGCTGGAAAGGAAGTTCTGGAATCTCGTTGCCGCAATCGTCACATTTCCAGTTACCTTTGAACATTTGGCGAGCTGGACGAGCTCCACCATTGCCACCGTAAGAACTGGTAGAAGTTCTACTGCCTTTCATTTCTTTCATACAGTCAAAGCAGTATACTGGGCGACCAGCTGTAGGGTTGAAAGGGAGTTCTGTAATATCTTTATTACATTTATCGCACTTCCAATTTCCTTGTACTTTAGGTTTGGAT
This sequence comes from uncultured Gammaproteobacteria bacterium, assembly GCA_964594675.1. Classification (GTDB taxonomy): domain Bacteria; phylum Patescibacteriota; class Patescibacteriia; order Magasanikbacterales; family GWA2-37-8; genus CAZQNF01. The sequence goes on from CAZQNF010000017.1 coordinate 1,406, forward strand.
TGAAAATCCATAAAAAAGTGTTTTTTAGTTTCCCAAAATGTTATTTGAGAGATATTTATTAATCGACCTATTTTTGGGAAACTACTCCTTAATTGCTTTATTGTTATAAAGCAAACTATTTTTTGTTACCCAAGCTAAGACCATTATACCAGAAAACACAGCTTTGTCAATGGCTAAGACACGGCTTAAATATCAGTCTTTGAATCTAATTGTCTCTGACGGTGCATAAGCAGGGCTTCATACTCATGAAATGGCTCTAGGCCATATGCAGAACGTCGAACATCCAATTCAGACGAATTTGCAATCGGACGAGGCTTAAATTCTCCATGAGAATTTATAAAAAATTGTGTGCCAAAAATTTGCGCTTCACCCGAATTTACCAAAACCCGATCGGTTAAAAACGCCACATCCGGCTTGTCCGCTTCATTCTGATCCGCCAGAGCGATCAACAGTTCAAGAACGTATTTTTGAAATACAATGTCATGATCCGCGTGCTGAACCAAAAGCCAAACTCCATGAAAAGCTTCCTCACCCACTAGACTCCTGGTTGGAAAGCCGTGGGTTTTTATTATTCGCTTAAGACTTTGTGTATTAGCAAGATCAATCTTTTTATCCCACTTTGCGCTTTGGCGCATGCTCTGATCTTTTTGTACGAGACTGAGAATCTCGCTTTGTAGACCTAGATTGAGCGGAAGCTTTCTTGATTTTCGGTTGAGCATATTGTTTGGTCTTTGAGCTGTGCTTAGATGCCAGACGTTGGTCGACTGGATCAAAAATTGATGATTCAAGTTTATGATTATTTAAAAACTGAGAAATCCGTTTGGCGCCATAAATAGACGATAAAATCCCCACCCCATTGCAGCCCAAATTATACATGAGCACTTTATTTAATGGTTCTGGACCAATGCAACGCAGACCATTTGGCGTATAACCCATCAGCCCATGCCAACGAAAAATATAATCAATCTCATCGCCGGGCGCATATTTATAGGTACTTTTCATGAAAGTATTAATTTCCGCGCCAGCTTCCGCCGGAGATTCAGTGGCAGTTTTATAGCGTTTTTTATTTTTTAATTCTTCTTCCGGTCCGCCGATACATACAAGATTAGTTAAACCATGCTCTTTGTGTTCATAAGCGCGACGGGTAAAATAAAAATATGGATCTTCTTCTTTTGTGCTGGGGGTAGGAAAATAACTAATTGCCACCGGTTTTCGGCTTACCTTCTCCAGATACCCAGCCATATAGCCAATTCGTCCAATTACCAATTCATGAAATTTTGCATCAATATCTTTTCCTGCTTGGTTATCGATCGTAAAATTTTCAAATCCGTTGGTACACAGTATGACTCTATCCGTCTGCAAAATATATTTACCGATCTGAAGCTCAGCTTCATCTTTTAACAAAGTCACTTTTTTTACCGGGCTATGCTCAAACAAATTAAATCGATTAGGATATTTTTTGAGTAAAAAATCTACCAGTTCTTCGCAAAACAAAGCGCTATTCACACAACCCTTACGCGAAGCAAGCGCCGCAATATAGCGTGTATCATCAGTCTGCAAAATATTGAGAACATACTCTCGCTCAACCGTAGCGTACAAAAATTTATATTCCTCAGGAATTTGCGCCAGTATCCATGGGTCATCTACCACCAAAATTTCTTCAACGTTGAGTCCAGCTTGGCGCTGAAAATAAATATTTTTTAAATAGAGAAGAATTTGCTCAACGCTCGAACAGCCGGCATAACCGGTAAACTTACTTAATGGAACTGTTAATTTCGCATCCGCATATATTTCCTCAATTAAATCCCAAGCATAATAAATTCCCTCTTGTGCACGGGCTGCGAGTGTTAAACCATATTCCTTTACCAAATCCGCAAACGGATGTTCAAAATAGCTCACAATTTGCCCTGCGTTGTGTCCGGTAGCGCCATGCGCAACTTTGGTCGCTTCTACTAGTGAAACAGTTTTATTCGTTTCTTTTAGGGCGAAATAGGCCGTAGTTACCCCTGCAATGCCTGCTCCCACAATCGCAATGTCGCTCGAAAAATCTTCGTACAGCATTTGCGGAGCCCGATCAAGCTTGAGTTGGTGAATCCACGGCGAACTAAAATGAATGGACATACATTTTATTTTTGTAAGAAATACTCGTTTATAATTTCAGGTAAAGAATTAGGATCAATCGTTAAATCGTATGGCTCAATCGCCCTCAAATCTTCCGCAGGCCCCATTCCCCAGGTTACCGCTACAGATTTTATCCCAATAGAAAGAACTTCCTCGATATCGCGCACCGAGTCGGTAACAAATATCGTATCTACGGAAGCCAGACCGTGAGTTTGTAAAAATTCGGTGCACCGCTTCGTTTTACTTTTATTAAAAAGCCCATTTTTTAAAACCGTAAAATACTCCTGTAAATTATGCAATTCTAAAAATTGAGCTACGCTTGCGTCCGGGGCACCGGACACAATCGCCAGCTGATAATTCTGACTAAGCGTCTTGATAACATCAGTCGGAATAAGCTGTTTTGCATTATCATTACTCAGGGTGCCACCAAAATCAAAAAAAATAACTGGTTGTTTTTCCATAATTTAGTTGGCTTTGACAAATTTCACCACAAATTTTGGATCGTAGGTATTGTTATATTCATCTTGAACTTCCACTCGTTCACCTTTCATAAGCATACTCATAGCGGCGTCGCTTAAGAGCTCGGCATCAGCCAAAAGATCAGATTTAATCGCATCCAGTTTATCAAACTCACTGGAAAAATCGCTTTTAGTGCTATTTTCAAGCTGTTTCTGGCGCTCGCGCAGAGTTTTAATTTTTTCCTGATTAGCCACATACTCCTGGATACTCAGCAAAGCTTCGCGATAGGCTTTTTGGATAGCGAGCTTTTCTTTAAGCTTTTCTTTCATTCGTTTAAAAATTTCTTGGACATCTACCATAGGTATAAATTTAAAAAATATATGATTAGTATATCATATATTTTCAAAAAAATAATTTTTTACTAATGAGGCTTTTGATTTTTGCGCAGTTGCATTATTTGTACAGTTAATCAACTGCGAAAATTTGTGTCGCCACAAAGCTCATTTCTAAAATCTCGTATGTTTTTATTTGGACGCATTAAATACTTCTTCCATAATGGAAGTATTTTTTTCATAAGCGGCCGCAAATACTCATGACCAATATAGGGTGTTAAATATCGTCCTCCATTAAAATGCTTTCGCAGTTCTTCATCAGTTAAAAACTGGATCAAACAATGATCCACATCTTCAGTTTTAAAAAAAGCATGCAATATTTCATGCCAAAGATACACTGTAGTATAATTTTTCCATTTTTCTATATTCCCCCAAACTATTTGATTGGGACCTATCTTCCTTCCATTTCGCAAACTTGGATGGGTGATGTAAACAATGAATTTCCCCTTTAGTTTTAAACCTGTAAGCCGCGTAATCATTTCATAACTCTCGAGATAAGTTGCATCCCATTGTTTTTGACAAACAACCAAATACTCCTGTGTTTGTCGTTTTAACCTAGAAAATAATTTACTTGCCGCCAGTTGATCCAAATACTTTATAGAAGTTATTACAAGATCCGCAAGATCTTTCTTATTTTTTATAAAAATATCGCTAGTATCATTGCCGCCTACAAAGTGATACAACTGTTCAGACAACTTCCAAGCATAATTTTGAAAAGCAACAATATTTTTTTCATATTGATCATTAGAAAAATCATACACAGAAGTGCGGCTTAAAAGATGCGCAATGAGATAATTTTCGCTTAATTTAAATTCTAAATTTAATGACATATTAAGGCAAATAATCACGTAATTTATTTTTATAAATAACATGTCTAAAACCGGCAAAATGAAAAAATCATTTTTTAAACCAAAAGACCAAAAGAACGAACGATATTTTCTACTTCTGCCGCGTTATGCGCTTCTTCCATAAGTTTTACACGCAATTCTTTGGCTCCATCAAAACCGTTCACATACGCTTTAAAATGCTTTTTCATAATATCAAAACTTTTTTTGCCACCTAGGAGTTCTTCAAAAAGTTTCGTATGTTCAATCATTACTCTCATTTTTTCCTCAAGAGTTATGGTTTTGTAATCTCGATCTCTGTTAAACAGCCATGGATTCCCAAAAATTCCGCGCCCGATCATCACACCGTCGCAACCGGTTTCCGCCACTTTTTGCCGAGCTTCATCCATATCTTTTACATCACCATTCCCGAGGAGGAGGGTATGATTTGACGAACTATCAAATTCATCACGAATTTTCACGGCCTTGGCCACTTCTTCCCAGTGCGCTGGCACGAGTGACATTTCTTTTTTGGTACGACAATGCAGTGTAATTGCCGCCGGACCAGTTTCAAGCAAACTCTTGAGCCACGTATCGATCACATTTTTGTTATAACCCAAGCGAGTTTTTACGGAAACCGGCAAATCACCGGCGCCACGCTTGGTTTCACGAATAATTTCTTGGGCCAATTTTGGATCTTGGATAAGCGCTGCGCCGGCGCCTTGTTTATTACTTACATTTTTATCCGGGCAACCCATATTAATATCAATCCCATCAAAACCCAACTCTTGCATGAGAAGAGCTGTTTTATAATAATTCTCCGGCGTAGCACCAAAAATTTGCGCAATAATTGGCCGTTCAATTTCGCTATATTGTAAATCTATCATAATATTTTCCCGCCCTTCGCTCATAAGGCCATTGCAAGACACAAATTCGGTCCAGATAACATCAGGTTTGCCATAAGTCGCAATCATCCGACGAAACGCCACATCAGTGACGTTGGCCATCGGCGCGAGTACAAATATGGGTTTAGGGAGATTTTTCCAGAAGCCTTTAATCATAAAATATTTTTTCAAACATTATCATCTCTTGGTGTTTTTGACAATTATTAACTAATAATAATTCAAAATTTAAATAAAAATAACTTTATTCTATTTTCTTCTTATAAAATTCCACTACCGCTTTAATCTCCGCATAGCTGAAATTTTCTCCCAGCGCCAGCTTTAGTGGTGCCAGCAGATCTGCCCCATATTCTTTAATCGCTTCTGTAATCTTTTTCACTTTTTTCTCGTCAACGAGCTCTGAAATGTTTAATTCTCCCCTGCCAACGCACTGCGCCAAATGATTTTCTATAGTAACGAGTGACAACTTGCGCTCTTTAGCAATACGATCAGGTTTTTTACCAGCCTTAAACAGCTGGAGGGTTGTAACTATGGTAGGCGTAAGAGATCCGGCGGCAGTTTTACGTTCGCGTTTTTCCATCTTTTGCCAAATCCGGCTTGATAAACTTTTTTTAGCACAATAACTTTCCACTTCAGCCAAAAATCCTTGTCCATACCGAGAAATTTTACTTTCACTGAACCCGGAAATTTTCCGCAGATCCGTAAGACTAAGCGGCAAATACATCGCCATTTCGAGAAGCGTTGCATCGGAAAAAATAATATAAGCCGGGACTTGCTCCTGCTCGGCGAGACGCGCTCGAAGAGATTTAAGATTTTGTAATAATTCCATTTCATACTCCTTATCTTTTTGTGCCAACTCTTTCTTGCCAACCGCTTCCAAAACTTTTACGGCAATACCCCCCCGCAGTACCGGTTCACTTTTTTTGGTAAGTTTGATAACCGGATATTCCATTCCTCCATATTCCAACAATCCCTGTGAAATAAAATTTTTTAAATAATGAAACCAATCATCTTTCCCAATATCCGCACCAACTCCATATGTTTTCAATTCTTTATGCCATGTTTTAATTTTTTCTGATTTGGAGCCGCGTAAAAAATCTACCAGGTACGTAATACCGTAATTAGTTCCCAGACGTGCCACCGCTGAAATCGCTTTTTGCGCCACAATCGTGGCATCTACTTCCGTATAATCACTTAGACACACATCACAACTCTCACAATTTCCCACAAATTTTTCCCCAAAATATTCCAAAATTTTCTGTCGCCGACACGCTGTTGCTTCACATAAATCCGCCATTTGTTGGAGTTTGCGCAGCATAAGGGCTGACTGTTGAACGTTCCCCTCAACACTAGCAAACCTTCTAAGTTTTACCACATCTCCCCCACTATAAAATAAGAGCGCATCACTTTTCAACCCATCTCGCCCCGCGCGACCAGTTTCCTGATAATAGCTCTCAATATTCTTCGGCAAATCCGCATGCACCACAAATCGAACGTTGGATTTATTAATCCCCATACCAAACGCGATCGTCGCCACCATGAGATTTACTTCATCTTTTAAAAACTTAGTTTGATGCTCATTACGTTTTTCAACTGGCAGTCCGGCATGATATGGCAAAGCCGGAAAACCATTTAACGTTAGAGTTTGCGCCAAATCTTCGGTCGATTGCCTTGAAAGCGCGTAAACAATTCCCGAGTCTCCGCGATGTTTATGTAAAAAATTGACCAATTGATCAATCATGTTGCGTTTAGGCTCTACAAAATAGTGAATATTTCCTCGATTAAAACTTGAAATAAATGTTTTCGGAGATTCTAGCGCCAATTTTTCAATAATATCATCGACCGTAATTTGGTCAGCAGTAGCCGTAAGAGCGATAATCGGCACCTCAGGAAATTCTTTTTTTAAACGACTGAGTTCCCGATATTCCGGTCGAAAATCATGCCCCCAGGATGAAATACAATGCGCCTCATCAATCGCAAACAGCGATACATTGTTTTGTTTTAAATATTGCAACAACTGATCATTGCCCACTAAACGCTCTGGCGCAATATACAAAAGTTTCAGCTGGCGATTACGAATATTATTAAAAACTTCCGCTCGCTCGCTCGGCGTACTCGAAGAGTTGAGATACGCAGCCGCTACCCCATTTACCCGCAGAGCATCCACCTGGTCTTTCATGAGCGCAATAAGCGGCGAAACCACCACTGTTAAACCTTCAAAAATAAGCGCCGGGACTTGGTAACACAGCGACTTACCACCACCAGTTGGCATAAGCACAAACGTATCAAGTTTGTGCAAAATTCTGTCAATAATTTCCGCCTGGTTATTGCGAAATTCAGTGTAGCCAAATTTTTTTTGTAAAATTTCGAGCGGTGTCATAGAACAAGTATAGTAGCAAAAAACATCTCCACGCTCAACCTGACTCTGATTCAACAAAAACAAAAGAGCTAAAAGCTCTTTTGTTTATCAAATTACTTTTAAATAAATCGAGAAAATTCTGTGATTTTTAACTGAGTTGTGACAGCAAGTCAGTAAACTCTTTGATCTTTTTTGTTTTTACACTCTCTAAAATTTCCTCGGCTAAAATTTCCGCTCTTTCAAGAGCGTCCGCAAGTTTATTCTTACCACCTGGTGAAAGGGTAACAAAACTTACCCGCGCATCGGCGGCATTTTGTTCTTTTTTAATAAGACCAATTTTTTCCATGGGGAGTAATAAGCGGGTTATACCAGAAGCAGTAAGGCCAATTTTCTCTGCAAGATCAATCCGGCGCATTCTTTCGTTTTCGGCCATGCTTAAATAATACAAAATCATGCATTCGTTCAAGCTTACCCCATTAAGACTGCTATCAAAACGCCTAGTCGTTACCGCTTGAGCTTTAGCCAGGTTAAAGAAAAAAACAGTGTTCGTATTTATGTTTGACATATAGTTGATTAATAATTGATATGTAAAGTATATACAAAATGACAAGCCCTGTCAAGAAAGGTCGTTTACTCCTTAACTAGAAATTAAGTTGTTACTTATTGACATAGTCTTAACATTAGGATATAATTTTTTCACAAAATAACTATTCCGAGGTAGCGCAGCGGTAGCGCAGTTGGCTGTTAACCAATTGGTCGTGGGTTCGAATCCCACCCTCGGAGCACCGTAGACTTACCCTCAAATAATGCCTAACCTAGGGCATTATTTTGGTTCTGATTTATATATAAATTGACTTTAGCTAAGTGGATGATATAATTTTGAAGAATCTAAAATAAAGTAATAAATTAAAAATATGTCTTCAGAATATGTCCCCCATTCAGAATTATCTTTCGCCTACACAGAAACCCTAGAAAAGCGCCTGCAACAGCCCATCCGAGTAGTTACACTGGAAAGAGAATCAGGTCAAATTAGTAAGAAAAAAAGCATGCTATCCCCAGATAGGGCAATAGTTAAAAATATAGCACCTCTACTACGATCGAACTGTCCGCATGTGATAGTCGGTATTCCTCATAGCGGTACGGTCGTCCCAGAAGACTTGTATAGAAGAATGAGCGCCGCTGGAAAGCGCCAACTATTTCAAATTGATGCTGGCACCAATCGCATAGGTAATTTCTCAGAGTTTCCTAGTGTGTGCAGCTTGTGGAACAAGCACGTCTCTAATTTGAATAGAGCGCCATTAGGAAACAAACCACGCGCCGCTGAAAATCACCAGCCCAATATCAGGAAATCAATGACTGCAATCGTCAATCCCTTTGAAAAAACCAAAGGACAGTTTAGGCCTGCCTTTAGAGTTGGTCAAGAGCCGACTATTGAAGAAGTTCAACAGTTGGCAGAGATTACTTATGTACCTTACTATCATGAGGCCATGGGTCTCATGGCGTCTATAACAGACCGGATGCAGCACGGTAAGGACCGGGCATTATTTATAGATTTGCACAGTTTCCCTCCTGGACAAACTAAACATGATTTGTCAGCAGAAGAGCTGCTCGGGACATCAAGTTTGGACTATTTTTCTTTATTTAACCTTGGTTGGCAAAATGATTATGGACAGGTTTCGTGCGACACAGACATTGTTATGAGTTTACGACAATCTATTATTCATGAATTTCGTAAATTACCCGCTGATGTGCAAGAAAAATTGACTGGAAAGAAACTATTTAAAATTACTGATAAAGATATAGTTGATATTGGCAGTAGTTTGCAAGGCACACAAAATGCAGAATTTTGGGGTGATTTAGGTCAAGAAAAACGCCCGACTTCTGAAACTACTCCTGATGAATGGGAAGAAATGAATGAACGTCTTAGTCAATTTAGAAAAAAAACTGGCGTTAACATGATTCAAATTGAAATGAAGGAAACTTATCGTGATTATCCAGTTGCTGCTACGAATCACCCAATAGTAAAATTGGACTATGATGCTGCTTTAGTAAACGAAGGACTGGAAGAGACGATACAAAAAATTTTAAAAGCTGCATTGTTCAACGTTGATGAACAAATGCTTAAAAAAAGATCAAACGCTTTCGATGACTCGGAACAAAATTAGTCTATATATCAGAAAAAAATTACAAGTGGCGTCACTGGATAGTAACTTAAGCTAAATTTGGAATATACCGATATTCCTCCATTTCCTTAAACCCAGTTCTAACACTGTCCACGATGTGGAGCAACCATAAAAATGGCTCAAAAAGCCATTTTTATTTTTACCCAGATGAGACCTTCGAACCGATGGGCCGAAAATAGTAATAATTATTTTTCTATGATATATTTTCTATATTATTAAAGTAATTCAACCTATGAAAACCCTTAGTTGCGACTTGTGTAGCACAAGCGTACAGGCCAAAACATTTGAAGAATGGATGGATAAAATGAAACCTCATTACGCTGAGGCTCATCAGGACTTTATGAAACAAAACTCAACTGATACCGACGAAGAAAAGATGGTTGGGATGCAAAAATGGATGGTTGACAACAAAGCACGATTTGAAGCAGTCTAGAATAGCTATGGATACGCATGCTTTTAAAGGGCAAGTGCGCAAACATCCCGGTAAAGGAGGATGGCATTATTTTTTACTCGACGAAAAAACTGCTCAAAAAATTAGAGCCGTAAAAACTAATAAGGTAGGTTGGGGGTATATTCCAATCAAAGCTCCTCTGGGAGCAAGCACTTGGAGCACGACCCTCTTCCCTGCTAAAGAAAAAACGTTCATGTTGGCAATTAATGATGCAGTGAGAAAAAAGGAGGATGTTGCCGTCGATGATATATTAAAAATATCTCTTACTTTAAGATGAATGAAAGGTTCTAACTTCATCTACCAGTCGGAGCAAAAATACTATTAATATAAAATAGAGATATGACTAAAGCTGCTCCCAAGAAGGCCGAGGTTGTTCTAGGC
>CAZQNF010000018.1:0-10595 GCA_964594675.1 uncultured Gammaproteobacteria bacterium
CTCTTAACGCCTGTAATTTAGGTGTTTTTTTATTTTATGCTTTATAACGCCAACGAAGAAGAACAAAAAATCTTAGAATTCTGGCAAACCAACCAAATTTTTGAAAAATCTATAAGTTCTAAAGACGAGAACAAACCCTACGTTTTTTACGACGGCCCGCCATTTGCCACAGGTCTACCACACTACGGTCATTTCCCCTCCTCACTCATGAAAGACGCTGTGCCACGCTACTTTACCATGCGCGGCTACCGGGTAGAGCGCCGCTGGGGCTGGGATTGCCACGGCCTGCCCATCGAAAATATCGTGGAAAAAGAACTCGGCACCAAAACTAAAAAGGAAATCGAAACTCTGGGTGTCGCCAAATTTAACGAACTCTGCCGATCGAAGGTGCTGGGCTACGTTGATGAGTGGAAAAAAACCATCAACCGCCTCGGCCGTTGGGTAGACATGGATAACGCCTATCGCACCATGGATAAAGACTATATGGAATCGGTGTGGTGGGTGTTTAAGCAACTCTGGGATAAGGATTTGGTATACGAAGACTACCGTTCCATGTATATTTGTCCGCGCTGCGAAACGACTCTTTCGCAACAGGAAGTGAGTGAAGGCTACAAGGATGTTAAAGATATCTCGCTCTATGTAAAATTTGAACTTACCAGCTATTCACCAGAAATTTTACAACAAGTTCCCAACGAACTTGACCGTAAATTTATAAATGAACAAAAAGTCTACCTGATTGCTTGGACAACTACCCCGTGGACACTCCCTGGCAACGTACTCCTCGCCGTCAATCCGGAAATGATGTATACGATTTGTACTGTCGAGAATGATGATGGTGTTTGTATTATAGGCAAAGACTTGGTGACTCTAACACTCGAAGGTAAAAAATACTCTGTTATTGCCGATATTCCCGGGACACTCCTGGCTGGAGCTGTCTATACTCCATTATTTCCCTACTACCAGTCTACACCAGGAGCTTTCCGAGTCGTAACAGCTGATTTTGTAACTACGGAAGACGGAACGGGTGTAGTGCACATTGCACCGGCCTTTGGTGACGACGACTTCAAAGTTGGCAAAAGAGAAAATATTCCTCTCGTGCAGCATGTCGGCATGGACGGGCGATTTAAACCCGAAGTTACCGATTTTGCCGGGTCAGAAGTCAAGCCGCGCTCCGACGATGATAAAGTTCGCTTGGCAACAGATATTGCCATAACCAAATACCTTCAAGAAAAAGGTTTGTTCTTAGCGAAGAAAAATATTGTTCACAGCTATCCGCACTGCTGGCGCTGTGATACCCCGCTGATTAATTATGCTACCGGCAGTTGGTTCGTAAAAGTGACTGCTATTAAAGAAAAGTCCCTCGAATTGGCCCAAGAAATCCATTGGTCGCCCGAGCATATTAAAGAAGGTCGTTTTGGTAAATGGCTGGAAGGCGCGCGCGACTGGTCCATTAGTCGCCAGCGTTTCTGGGCCAGCGTCATGCCGATTTGGAAGTGCGCCAATAAAGCTTCCTGCAACCAGACCACGGTTTTTGGCTCAGTCGCCGATCTCGAACAGGCCAGCGGTCAAAAAGTTGATGATCTTCATAAACATATTGTCGACCTGATTACCTTCCCTTGCGGTGAGTGTGGTGGAGTGATGCGCCGTGTGCCCGATGTGCTCGATACCTGGTTTGATTCTGGTTCCATGCCCTATGCCCAGGCACACTACCCTTTTGAAAACAAAACCAAATTTGAAGCCAGTTTCCCGGCGCAGTTTATTGCCGAAGGCCAAGACCAAACCCGTGCATGGTTTTACTATCTCCATGTTTTATCGACTTCATTATTCAGCAGCATCGCTTTCAAAAACGTTATCGTCAACGGGATTGTTCTCGCTGAAGACGGCAAAAAAATGAGTAAAAAACTTCAGAATTATCCTGACCCAAACATGTTGGTAGAAAAATACGGAGCTGACGCACTCCGCTATTATATTTTGAATTCGCCAGTCATGCACGCCGAGAGTTTAAACTTTTCGGAAGATGGCGTAAAAGAAATGTACGGCAAACTTATTAATACACTCTCCAACGTGCTTGAATTTTACACGATGTTTGCTGAAGAAAAAACTTCCGAGGCTAGAGCAGAATTTACTCATTCTAAATCTGTCCTCGATCGCTGGATTATCGCCAAACTCGAAGCTACCACGCGCGAAGTAACGCAAAAAATGGAAGAATACCAACTCGCCGAAGCTGCGCGACCCATTCTTGATTTTGTCACTGAACTCTCCCAGTGGTATGTCCGTCGCAGCCGCGAGCGAGTAAAGGGTGAAAACACCGAACAAAAACAAGCCACCCTCCATACCTTAAAACACGTTCTTATCGAAACCTCTAAACTCCTCGCCCCATTCACTCCATTTATTGCCGAAAAAATCTATTTGCAATTGACCGACCAAGACGACTCGTCTGATGCCGAAAGCGTTCATCTCACCAACTGGCCAGAGGTCATTGAGCAAACCCACGAAGAGGAAAAAATGCTCAACGAAATGACCTTAGCCCGAAAAATTGTTGAACTGGGTTTGTCGCTGCGCGCTGAGCACAAAATAAAAGTCCGCCAACCACTCCTTGAGCTACGCGTTAATACCGAGCGTTTTCCCCACGAACTCTTCGGCATTATCGCCGACGAATTGAACGTAAAAAAAGTTGACTGCGCTGAAGCCATCGAAGAACCAGGGTGGACCCAGAAAACTGACGGTGAACTTACGGTTTGGCTCAACACCACTTTAACCGAAGAGTTGAAACAAGAAGGAATTATACGTGACATCATCCGTACCATTAACCAGATGCGCAAAGATCAAGGACTCACCATTGAAGACAAAGTTACCCTTAGCTACCAAGTCTCACCTACTTTAAACCAGATTTTTGAGCGCTTTGCGAAAGAAATAAAAACCAATACTCTGGCCCAAGAACTTATTGCTCACGGATCTTTGGAAGTTGATGGTGTAAAAATAAACGACGAAATCGTAAAAATAAAAATTGAAAAGATATAAACAAACACTCTCAAAAATAAAAACCCCACTTTAACAAAGTGGGGTTTTTATAAATTAGCTAAACTGTTTCAGTAGATAAATTTTTTTCAAATTTATATTGGGGATGCTTTTCAAAATGCCAACGCTCTTTCCAGCCATAATTTCCTACAAAAGCATCAACATTATGATATTTTTCTTTAATTCCTTGTTCAATATTATTTAAATTAATATATGTAGCCAGATCTTTTACTCCTACAGGATTTATACCAGTGATAAAATACTCATAGTAATTTCCTAAACCTAAAGCTAGCGAAACACCCTGTTTAATACCAGCAATTTTAAAAGTTTTGAGATAAACCTTAAAATCTGGCATTTTAACTAAATCTCTAAAAATTTCTTTATGAAATGGACGCATAATAAAAGAAGATGCGTCACCAAAAGTTGCAATATTATACTCAAACATCAGCTCGATATCATTGAAATCATTTACCGTTATTTCAATCTGTTCTCGCTCAATACGTCTTATTTTTTTATTAAATGTTTTTTGAGTTTCGGTTTGAAAAGAATTTTTTAAATAATCTTCAAGAGAAACATGCTTATCCACCGGCAAAACATATTTATAATCCTGGATTTCCAAACTTGAAGTGAATAAATCGTTCCCCCGAATACATTGTAATTTCACTCGCTCTTTAATGTGTTCATAAAACTCCGGAATCAAATTTTCATAAGTATTCTTCACCATTACACGATTATCTTCCATGTAACTTCCTCCCCAAAATTCTAAATAGTTTTCTTTTTTATTAAATTGCAAAGGCATTATTCCTATTATTTCATCATTTATAAAACCCACATAAAATCGTAATTCATGCTGATGATACTTATGAAAAAGCGCCCGAAAATTCCAATCATCAAAGATTGTTTCCTGCGGGCTAAAAATTTTCCATAATCGCTCAGCCTCCGTTATATCAGTAATTATGCCTATTTTAAACAAAGAATTCATACTATTTACTTAATAGGTTTGTTATAAAAAGTTTTTTTATCATTGTATCTTCTGGCCGCCAAATTAATAATTTCTTCCAACAAATCACTATATTCCATCCCCACCAATTTTGCCGCCTTATTAAATCCATCCAGTTGATAGAGTGATGGATTCGGATTAACCTCAAGCACATAGGGATTACCCTCCTTGTCAACCCTAATTTCTACTTGACCGTAATCTCTACATTGCATTATTTTATAAGCATCAATGGCAATTTCACTAAGGAGGGATTCAAGTTTTTTACTTAAATGTCTGGCCGGGTTTTGAACCGTTATTTTTTGTGAAGACTTGAGATTCGGATTTAAAATACTTTCTCTTGTATAAATATGCCAATACCCTTTAGGCATCCTGGTAAATATGGACCGAGATAACGGCAGAACACGCAAATCTTCATTGCTGTTACCCAGTATGAAAACAGAGTATTCATCCCCCTCAATATATTCTTCAACTAAAGCTGGCCTACCTAAATCAACTATAATATTCTTTAACTGTTTATCAAGCTGAGCTTTATTAATTACCACCGAATTGTTAGAAATTCCTATGGAATTGTCGGCATCAGCCGGTTTGACAATCAGTGGAAATTGCAGATCTTCATTAATAGACTGAGAAAGATTTCTGGCATAATCCCATTTTGCTGTCGGAACATCATGATAGGAAAAGAGTTTTTTCATCCGAATTTTATCACGACACAATTCTAAGTTATGTGAACTCGTACCTGTAAAAGGAACGTGTAAAATTTCAAACAAGCTTGCGGATTGAGATTTTAAAAGCTCATCGTTATTTACTCCTTCACAAATATTTAAAACTAAATCAATGTCTGTAGACAAAAACTTGCTAAAGGATTTTTCAAAATTATTAAAATCAAAAATTGAAGTAATGTAACCTTTTTTACGGAGCAAATTATCAATTTTTTGAGCTACTATCATATTGTTTACCAGGTCTTTTTCACCCAGGTTAGCTGCAATACCAATGCGTAATTTTCGTTGATCATTTAACGAAAGGTGTCGCACTTTTTCTATTTTTGCAGCCTGGATTAACTTATTTTTTTTAAGCATGGCTACTGATAAACGATCTTTACGATCAGTTTTCCCTAAATATGACTCATCATCAAATTCTGCCACCTTATAACGCACATGCTTAAGAGCTTCTCTCAAGTTATCTTGCGCGTCAAGTGGATTTTCTCCTGAAACAGTAAGCCACCCTAAACTGTCGTAGCCTTCTGGAGGGCGAAGAATTGCGTCACCTATTTCCTTAAAAAAATGTATTTCACCAAAAAAATCTTTCTCCTTTAAAGCCTCGTCTACATCAAGTTCAACCAAAATACCAGAATTTTCTGGTTGTAAATCCCACCCAACAATATACTTTTTTGGCGCAGCCAACTTATCAATTTTTATATAAATTCCTAAAGCAATTTTGGCTGAGTATTCTATAAAATCCACCCCCCACGCTCCTTTAATATACGAATAAATATAATCTCCGCCCATCCGCATATTTACTTCGATGGGATATGGAATACCTTTAGAAATTTTTGCTTCAAAATGAATGATGCTATTCTGAATTCCAAGTTTTTCTAGGGTTTCTTCAGCCATATCAATCAGAGCTTTCTGGTCTTTTTCGGGCAAACTAGATGGTATCCCTTGACCACTATCAACAAAAAACCTATCACGACTTTTATTAAAATTATCCGATATAGTATAAAATTTAATTTTTCCGTTTTGAAGAATAATATCTATATCCACCTCGTCACCATCAATATACTCCTCTACCAAGAGATCCATATTTACCCACTCCTGAGCACGTACATTAGATTTTATGGTATTTTTAATATACTCGTATGTTTCTTCTACCTCTTGTCGACTTTCAACTTTTATTACAAATAAGCTCGCCGCTCCGTATACCGGCTTCATTACTAGCGGGTAAGAAACATATTTTTCAATTTGAGTAATATTTTTATCCCCGAAAAATAATTTATGACGGGGAGCTCGTATTCCGTTCTGATTACAGAATTCACGAAATAAATATTTGTTTTTAGTTATTTGGCCTATTTGAAAAGGAACACCGATCCAACTAAAGGCATCCGTAATTTTAGACGCTAATAATATTACCGGCTCCCAAAAACTTAAGGCTCCATCAATTTTTACATTAGGGTGAGTTTTTATAAAACTCCTCACACCCTCAATACATTCTTTATCGTTGCTTAAATCAGCCAATATCCAATGATCAACATAGGATTCTAAAGACGGTACTTTTTCTCTATTTAGACACACTATCTTTAATCCAAACTTTTTAAGTTTATGCACAACAAATCTTTTTCCGCTATCACCGGAATGTACCAGTAACAAGGTTTTTCCCTGTAAAGAATTTTCCATAAAAAATAAAAAACCTACTAATAAAAGAGGCTTGGGTTATTATACTAAGTCAAAAATTGTAGTTTCTCCTTCTTCGTATGAAGAATTCAAATTCATATACTTACATATATAGCATTTTTATTAAATTTTGTCAATCATAACATCAAAATTTTGGCTAAAAATAAAGCAATAACCACTTTTTAAAATATTTGACATAGGAGCAAAAAGGACCTATAGTTATTTGAACAAATTGTGGCCATTAACAAGTTTTTAATTGATTTACCTATGAATATTCAACAAATTTTTGACCTTGGCATCGCTCTTGCGACTGCCGCTGATCCACGTGGAAAAAAAGGTGTGGAAAAATATTTATCCCGCATAAACAAAGATTACACCGAGATGAAGGAAAAGCAAAAAAAATATTTCGACATCACCAAACTTACTAATCCATATCCTGACAGCGCCATTCACACCAACGACCAACGCACTCCGATAAAAAGGGTTCTGGCTGGAATCGATATTGGCGCAGGCGAGATACTCCTGGCAAGCCAAATGAACGAGAGAAAACAAAATATTGATCTCGTTATTTCCCACCATCCAACTGGCAGTGCGCTCTCGAACCTACACGAGGTTATGGAAATGTCGATCGGTATATACGAAAGCTTCGGTCTCCCCGTACACATTGCCGAAAAACTTATGGAGGAGCGAATAAAAGAAATCAGCCGCAGCGTTCACCCGATCAATCACTACCAAATAGTTGATATCGCCAAGCTACTCAGTATAAATTTCATGAGCACCCATACGATTACCGACAATTTGCTCGATAAATTTTTAACTGATTATTTTAAAAAAAACACCCCTGACACATTAGCAGATATAATGGATCTTCTCATGGAATTGCCGGAATACCAAGAAGCCGCTCGACGTGGCGCCGGACCAAAAATCATTGCCGGTAACAAAAAACATCACGTGGGAAAATTTCTCATTGAGATGACAGGCGGCACTAATCCTTCGAGCAAAGTCTACAAAGAATTTTCCAAAGTTGGATATAGCACCATGATAAGCATGCACATGAGAGACGATGCCATGAACAAAGCAAGCGAAGAATATATGAACGTTATCATCACCGGCCATATGAGCTCAGATTCACTTGGTATGAATCTCTATCTTGACGAGCTAGAAAAACAAGATATAGAAATTGTCCCGTGCGGCGGACTCATTCGGGTAAGTCGGAATAAGTAAATAATTCATTTTTTAACCATCCTTTACTATAAAATTTAATATTTGTTATGTTAATGGAAACCCTAGCAAGAGTAGATAAAACAACCAAAGGAACAATGGAAAATAAAACTCCAGATGATGAAAAAAACGTGGCTCAAGAAATATTAGAAACCGCTAAAAGACTCGGAGTTGATCAAGTTAAAATAGCAAAAATAGCACAAATACTTGATGGTCGAGAATTAAAAAAACCAAAGGTTGATAAAGAAATTTTAGAAAAAATTGCTACCGAATTCCATATGACTGAGGATGAGAAAGTATTGGTGGAAGGAATTCTTAGTGAACGAAATTTAAGTGAGAGTGAGTCAGAATTTTTAAATAATCTTGCTAAAAGTCAAGGAATTGGCATAGATGATGTTAGGCATGCTATACAAACAGCAGCAGTGAGTTTTAAGATAAAACAAGGTCAAAATTATAGACGGAGCCTATACGACAGAATTACTTTTTCCGGCAGATTAGGCAACAAAGGGCTCGCCGCGATACTTGCCAGTTTTTTAGCCTTGGGAGGATTGGCGACTAGGGAGGTTGTTGCTTGGCGATCTGCTGCGCACGCTGAAAATAGGACGCTGGATATAGACGAGGCTGATCGATTGATTCGTGAAAATTCTGGATTTTTTAGGCTACTTAATCAAGGTAGCTCAGGGGACATAGATTTATTGATTCGCTCTCTGAAGAGAATGCCTTTTTCGAATGGTTCGATCATAAAAAACAGGATACTCCGAGAATTAGCACATACTGAACTCAATAAATTTAACTCTATTTCCTTTTTTACTAATCTAAAAAAATTTGAAAATGAAATAATATTTTCAAAAAAAGAAATCGAGGACGCTCTCACCAATCTTTTTAATGATATTTCTTATTATGATGACAAAACATTATTAGTCGAGATGTTGGAAGCTTTAGCAAAATTTAATAAAAGCCAGTTTATTGGGTATACGGTAAGAACAAAATACGCCTTAGAAAGTTTGCTAAAAATAAACGGATTAAAAGTTTTTGATAATTTAGAAACAAATCCTAATTATTATGACATGGTCATTATAGACGAAGATCGTTATGGCCTGCTTAATAATTATTTAAAGCAAGCTCAAAAACAAGGAGAAATCAATCCAGGTGATTACCCTAGAGTAAGAAATCTACTTAAAGATATGAAAAAGGATTTGGGACATAAAAGATAAAAAATTTTGAAAGTGATATTTTTTCTACTATGATCTCTCTTATCCACGGCAAAGTCCTGACCAATTTTAACGGCGAAATAACCATTCTTACCGCCGGGGGCGTTGGCTACAAAATTTGGGCCAGTCCACAAGCTATCGAAAAAGCACATCTTAATAGCGAAGTAACGCTTGAAACGCACCTCATCGTACGCGAAGATGCTTTAGAACTCTTTGGGTTTGGCTCGCAAGAAGAACTCAACCTTTTTAAACACTTTATTTCCGTAAGCGGAGTAGGGCCAAAAACCGCGCTTAACCTCCTGTCGCTGGGTGCAGCCGATGATATAACAAACGCCATTATGAATGGCGACGATGAGTTTCTCACCAAAGTGAGCGGCATCGGAAAAAAGACCGCCGCGAGACTTATTTTAGAACTTAAATCCAAACTTTCTCTTAGTCCTCGACAAACCGGACAAAATATGGTAGAAAGTAAACCAGAAAAGAGCTTAACCCGGGATGTCTTTGATGCCTTAACCACGCTTGGTTATAGCGAAAGTTCTATTCGTAGCGCCCTCAAACAGCTTAAAACTGACGGAAAAACCAGCGAACAAGTATTGCGCGAAGCGCTTAAAATTATTCAATAAATTTTATTTACGTAAACGTATTTTTATGGGCGGACTATTTTTCGTAGTAATCGTGGTCTTAATTATCATAGCGCTTGGACTACGCATTGTAAAACAATATGAAACCGGCGTCGTATTTCGTTTTGGTAAAATCGTTGGTTTAAAACAGCCGGGTTTAAACGTCATTATCCCAGTCGTTGACCAACTACGCAAAGTTGATCTGCGCACTATTACTTTGCCGATTCCCAAACAAAAAATTATCACCAAAGATAATGTGTCGGTTGATGTTTCGGCGGTCGCTTACTATAAAGTCGTCGATGTGGTAAAAAGTATTGTCGGTATCGAAAACGTGATGAATGCTATTAACCAGATTGCTCAAACTTCACTGCGCAATATTGTGGGTAAATTTCAGCTTGATGAAATTTTAAGTGAACGTGAAACCATCAACAAAGAAATTACCGCTGTACTCGAAGCCCACACTGCATCGTGGGGCATCCTCGTTTCCGTGGTCGAAATGAAAGATATTGAACTGCCAGAAAGTATGCAACGCGCCATGGCTAAGCAAGCCGAAGCAGAACGCGAAAAACGATCTAAAATTATTGCCGCTGAAGGTGAATTCTTATCCGCACAAAAACTGGCTGATACCGCTGATGTTATGGCCGCTCACCCAATCGCTCTGCAGCTCCGCAATTTACAGACCATGGCGGAAATTAGTGTTGAAAAAAATTCCACCATTATTTTCCCAGCACAGTTCATGACGACAGTTGCAGACGTGCAAAAATTTGTCGCAAGCGAGATGGGAACAAAAAAATAAATTCTTTAATAAAAAAGCCTGCAACAAGCAGGCTTTTTTTTAATATCTAAAACTTTTCTGACGCTTTTTTATTAGCAACAATAACTACCTGTGAATTATTACTAGGAAAGAAAATCCCAAATGGGCCCATTTTCATACGCGGATGATCAGAATTTTCCAGAGCTTCAATAATTGGTCCGTGCTGACCATGGGTTAAAGCTTGGCGCAATATTACTGATAATTGATTCGCTTTAAAACCAATTCCCCCATCTTTTATCGGCACATCTAAAAAAGCTGTCCGTAAAACTGTCAGTAACACATCCCGATCTGAACAAGGACAATAAAAATGATCATTATCCGGTG